>CALXBG010000033.1 GCA_944386485.1 uncultured Pygmaiobacter sp.
ACCTTGCCGGAACGCAGGCAGCGGGTGCAGGCGTAGATATATTTCGGGGAACCGTCTACAATCGCCTTGACTCTCTTCACATTCGGCTTCCAGGTACGGTTGGAACGCCGGTGGGAATGGGAAACCTGGATACCGAAGGTCATCCCTTTTCCGCAGCAATCACACTTTGCCATCTTCTGCACCTCCTCTTTTCAAGTCGCTATAATATAATATCAAATGAATATGAAAAATGCAATAGGTTTGGCCAAAAAACTCAAAAAAGGGGACAAATGTCAGCAAGAAGGCCGTTGCTTGCCAATCGGGATTAAAATCAGTATAATATAAAGGTTAAGTTGAAAGAAAGGGGGATGGGCAATGCGGCTGGATGCAATGGATCTGCTGATCAGGGCGATCGTACTGCTGACCGCCATTCCGGTGCATGAGGCGGCCCACGCCTTTATTGCCGACCGGCTGGGCGACCCGACCGCCCGCTCGGTGGGGCGGCTCTCCCTCAACCCGCTGCGGCATTTTGATCTTTTGGGCAGCTTCTGCCTGCTGTTTGTCGGGATCGGCTGGGCCAAGCCGGTGCCGATCGACCCGCGCAACTTTCGCAACCCCCGCGCGGGGATGGCCCTTTCGGCGGCGGCGGGGCCGCTGTCCAACCTGCTGCTGGCGCTGATTGCGATGACCGCCGGCAAGCTGGTATTTTTGGTTGGGGCGGGGAAGATCGCCTATTGGGCGTTCGTCTTTCTTCTCGGGGTCTGCCAGATCAATATCTCGCTGGCAATCTTCAACCTGATGCCGTTCCCACCCTTTGACGGCAGCCGGATTTACAGCGCGTTTTTACCGCAGCGTGCCTACTTCGGGGTGATGCGGTATGAAAAATACCTCTTTATCGCGGTGCTCGCGCTGCTCTATCTCGGGGTATTCGACACGCCGCTGAGCTGGCTCAACGGCTGGGTCTTCTCGGGCTTCGATTTTCTGACCGGCTGGATCGATCTGATCTTCGCCGCGATCCGCTGAAGGGAGAGTGCCTGTGGAAACGATGACCTTTCGGCTGGCTGATTTTGAGGGGCCGCTGGATCTTCTGCTTTATCTGATCTCCAAGAACAAGATGAAGATCGCGGACATCGAGATCGTCAGCCTGATCGACCAGTACCTCGAGATCGTCAACGGCCCGCAGGGGGCCAGTCTGGACGCGACGAGCGAGTTTATCGAGATGGCCGCCCGGCTGATCTATATGAAATCGGTCTTTCTGCTGCCCCGCAGCGAGGAGCAGGATCAACTGCGGGAAGAGCTGACCGGCCAGTTGGTGGAATATGCCGCCTGCAAGCGGATCGCGCAGACGCTGGCGCAGATGGCGCAGGGAACCTTTGTCGCGGTGCGCGCGCCGATGGAGATCGAGCTGGACAGCACCTACCGTATCCGGCACGATCCCGCCGAGCTCGAGCGGGCCTACGGCAACCTGATGGGGGGCGCGCAGCGCAAAAAGCAGCCCACCCAGGAGCGGTTTGAGCCGCTGGTTGCCACCCCCTTTGTCTCGGTGGCCAGCCGGGCGGTCTTTGTACTGCGGAATCTGGTGCGGGGCAGGGTACGGCATCTGTCGGCCCTCTTTCGCCGTTCGGCGAGCCGCAGCGAGAATATCGGCACCTTTCTGGCGGTGCTCGAGCTGCTCAAGGCGGGCAGAATCACGGTAGATGAAAACGCGCGGCTGACGCTGCAAGGCGGACGGAAGGGGAGAAAACACGGTGGATCTGAAACAGTATAAAGCGGCGCTCGAGGCGGTGCTCTTCGCGGTCGCCGAGCCGGTGTCGGCCGAAAAGCTGGCCCAGGTCCTCGGCATCGAACCGCAGGTGGTCGAGCGGCTGTGCGGGCATTTGCAGGACGAGTATGCCGAGGAGGCCCACGGCATCCAGCTGCTCTGCCTGGAGGGGCGCTGGCAGTTTGCGACCAAGCCGGTTTTCGGCGAACAGGTCAAGGCGGCGCTGGACCACCGGCGCAATGTCCCGCTCTCCCCGGCGGCGATGGAGGTGCTGGCGATCATCGCTTATAACCAGCCGGTGACCCGCAGCTTTATCGAGCAGGTGCGCGGGGTGGACTCGAGCGGAGTGGTGCAGTCGCTGACCCAGAAGGGTTTGATTGAGGAGACCGGCCGGCTGGATCTGCCCGGCCGCCCGATCGCCTTCGGCACGACCGACGTCTTTCTGCGCAGCTTCGGCATCTCCTCGATCAGCGAGCTGCCGCCGCTGCACGGGGATGAGATGTCTTCAGAAGAGGTCGCCGCGCGGATGGAGGAGGCCGCCGGCGCGGTGATCGCCGCACCGGAACCGGGCGGGGAGGCAGAGCAATGAGCGTGCCGGTCATTCTTCTGCTGGTGCTGCTGGCGCTGCTTTTGTTGATCGCGGCGCTGCTCTTTTTGCCGGTCTGGGTGAGCGTCGAGCTGCGGCACAGCCAGCTGACGGTGCGGCTGCGGGTGCTGTTTTTGACCTTTACCCTGCTGCCGGCGCGGGAGAAGAAAAAGAAGAAGGAAGAAAAAAAGCCGCAGCAGGAGAAACCGAAGGAGGAGGGCGCGGCAAAGCGCAGCCCCTCGCCCCGGTTTGAGTGGACCGCCTCCCGCGTCGCCCGGCTGGCAGCCGACGCCGCAGGGATCCTGAAAATGGCCCTCGCCGCGCTGCGGGTGCGCCAGATCCGGATTCTGCTGCCGCTGCAGGGGGAGGACGCCGCCGACACCGCCCTCTTTTACGGCAGGTTCAGCGGCTGGTTTTACGGGCTGATTGCAACATTGCAGAATTTTCTCGACCTCGAATTTGAGCGGATTGAATTGATTCCGGATTTTGCGGGGGAGAATAAATACCGCACAAGTTTCTATTGTAAAATAGGCGCTACACCGTTTATAATGTTGGTAGTGATCATCAAGGGCTTTCGGCTGCTGCAGCAGGATGGTCTGCTGCCGGTCGGGGCGCCCCAGCATAAAAAAACAGGCTGCCGCGCGCCGGCAGAAGACGGGAGGTAACACAGTATGAGCGAGCATCCGCTTCAGGGAGTGATGGACATCGCGCTGCAGAGGATCAAGGAGATGGTGGACAGCAATACCATCATCGGCAATCCGATCACGATGGCTGACGGCACGATGATTCTGCCGGTGTCCAAGGTGAGCTTCGGCTTTGCCTCGGGCGGGTCGGATTTTCCCTCCAAGACGCCCAAGGAGTTGTTCGGCGGCGGTTCCGGCGCGGGGGTTTCGATCTCCCCGATCGCCTTTCTGATCGTGTCGAACGGCGGGGTCAAGCTGTTGCAGCTGGCCTCGCAGGAGAACAACGTCACCGACCGGATCATCAATGCGCTGCCCGAGGTGCTGGACAAGCTGCAGGAGATGTTCAAAAAGGAGAAGAGCGACACGGCCCACAGCGAGAGCGGGGATCGCGTCTGACCTTTAGCCGTCTGCCGCGGTGGCAGGCGGCATTTTCTGTGAAAATAGCAAAGGAGAACGAGAGTGAGAGATACCAGAATTCAAAAGGCGCTGTCCGAGCTGGGCATCTGTTCCCGCCGCGCGGCGGAGGATCTGATCCGGCAGGGCAGGGTGAAACTCAACGGCCGGCCGGTGCAGGTCGGGGACAAGATGGATATGGCAAAGGACCTGCTGTCGGTCGACGGGCGCACCATCCGCCCGCCCAAAAAGCAGGAGTTTATCTATGAGATGCTGCACAAGCCCCGCGGCTACCTGACCACCATGTCGGACGAGCGGGGCCGTAAGACGGTGATGGAGCTGGTGGCCGACATCCCGGCCCGGGTCTTCCCGGTCGGACGGCTGGATCGGGATTCCGAGGGGCTGCTGCTCTTTACCAACGACGGCTCCTTCGCCAACCTGCTGACCCACCCCTCCCACGGGGTGGCCAAGCTCTACCGGGTCACGGTGCGTCCCCGGGCCAGCGAGGAGCAGATCGCCCAGCTCGCGGCCGGGGTGGTGCTCGACGACGGGGAAAAGACCCAGCCCGCCGGGGTGCGGGTGCTGGTCGACGAGCCGGAGCGCACCGTGCTGGAGATGTCGATTCAGGAGGGCAAGAACCGCCAGATTCGCCGGATGTGCGAGGCGGTGGGGCTGACGGTGATCCGGCTCAAGCGGAACGCCGAGGGCCCGGTCAAGCTGGGGATGCTCCAGCCCGGCCAGCATCGCCCGCTGACCAAACAGGAGGTCGCCGCGCTGCGCGCTTCGGCCTCCAAGGCGGTGCGGCGCGAGCGCACCCAGACCGCCCAGCAGCGGGCGGAACAGGCGCGCCAGCGCGGGCCGCTGCGCAGCGAGAGGAGGACGGACAGATGATCACCATCAAGCCGATTGAGGAGGCGGATGTGCTCTCCCTGCTCAACCGGGACCGGTTTGACGGCCCGCTGGAGGGGTATATCATGACCGACGGCAACGAGTATCTGGGCTACTGCCTGTTTGTACGGCAGGACGCCGTCACCCGGGTGCTGGACGCCGAGGCGCAGGAGAACATGATGCTCGACGGGCTGGTGCGGGCCGCGGTCGCGAAGGGGGAAAACGAGGGGGCGAGCGCCTTCTCGATCAACCGGGAGATCCCGGCGCTCGGCGACTGGGCGGCCGCCTTTGTCCCCGGGCAGAGTGAGCCGATAGAAAATAGCAGGATTTTTGGAAACTGCGGGTAATTTTGCAAAAATCAGGCTTGTGATTTTTTTATCAAAATAGTATAATGAATTTGATTTCGGTTTTCTGTACCAAACCCCGGTGCCCGACCTAAAAACCGGGCACCGGCGGACCGAAGATATTTATGAGCAGGAGGGCTGTACATGGCTGCAACAAAGAAAAATGAGCTGAATGCGCTGGCCGCCTTTTTTGATGAAGGCGGGTACACCGAGCTTTATGCCGACGAGAACGGCACGGTGGCTGCGGGTTACGGCACCGCCAACGGCTGCCCGGCCTATGCGCTGGCGCAGAACGGCGGCGCGCTGACCGGCGCGGACGTCGCGAAGATGGTCCGGGTGATGGAACTGGCCGCAAAGACCGGATATCCCATCGTGACCTTCTATGATTCCAAGGGCTCCGTCCTGACCGAGGGCTTCGAGGCGCTGACCGACGCGGCGAAGCTGGTGGAGGCCGGCGCGAAGATTTCGGTCATTGTGCCCCAGATCGCTGTTGTCCTGGGCACCTGCGCCGCTTCGCAGGCGATCGCCGCCGCCGCTGCGGACGTGACCATCATGGCCAAGGACGCCGAGCTCTTCCTCACCGCGCCCTTCACCTCGGCCGCGGCCGGGGACAAGACCGAGAAGGCGGGCAGCGCCGAGCTGGCCGCGAAGGACGGCATCGTCGAGCTGGTCTATGAGAGCGCCGAGGCCGCGGTTTCCGCCGCTGCCGATCTGGTCGGCATCCTGCCCGGCAACAACCTGTCCAGCCCCGCCCTGTTTGACGCTGCGGCGCCCGAGATGGCGCTGGATATGGCCAAGTACACCGGCGAGAAGGCCGCGAAGGCGATCGCCGACGCCGGCAACATGGTCGAGTTCTACAAAGATTACGCGCCCGGCGTCTTCACCGCGCTGGCGACCGTTGCCGGCAATGTGACCGGTATCGTGGCGACCGCCGGTCCGGACAAGACCCTCTGCGCCGCCTGCACCGGCAAGGCCGCCCGGTTTGTGCGGCTGTGCGATGCTTTCAGCATCCCGGTGGTCACCATCGTGAACACCGACGGCTTTGCCAAGAGCACCGCCAACGATGTCAACGGCGGCGTGCGCGCCGCGGCCCGTCTGGCTGCGACCTATGCCGACGCGACCACCGCGAAGGTGGCGGTCGTCACCGGCAAGGCGGTCGGCGCTGCCTATACCGCCCTTTGCAATGCGGACCTGACCATTGCGCTGGATACCGCGGTCATCGCCCCTGTCGAGCCGAAGGCCGCCGTCACCATCCTGTGGCAGGATAAGCTGGCGGATTCGACCAACCTCGAGCGCGACACCGCTGCGCTGGCGGTGGAGTACCAGAACAGCTGCGCCGGCGCGAAGGCTGCCGTGCGCGCTGGCGCCGCGGATCTGACCGCCGACGCCGCCTCGCTGCGCGGAACCGTTGTGGCCGCGCTGGATATCCTCGGTACCAAGCGGGTACAGCGGCTGCCGAAGAAGCACGGCAACCTCAGCCTGTAAGGCGGGCCTTTCGCCCATCCGCTCCGATCTGATAATTAAATTCTTTGGAGGAATGTAAAGATGAAACGCTACAATATCACCGTGAATGGCACCACTTATGACGTCGTTGTGGAGGAGGTCGGCGCTGGCGCCGCTCCCGCCGCTGCTCCCGCTCCGGCCGCTGCTCCGGCTCCCGCCGCTGCTCCCGCTCCGGCTGCTGCCCCCGCTCCCGCTGCTGCTCCCGCCGCTGCCGGCGCCGTCAGCGTCAACGCTCCGATGCCCGGCAACATCCTCGATGTTCGGGTCAAGGCCGGCGATTCGGTCAAGGCCGGCGACGTGCTGCTCATCCTCGAGGCGATGAAGATGGAGAACGAGATCCTGGCTCCGCAGGACGGCACCGTCGCTTCGGTCAGCGTCAACAAGGGCGACACCGTCAACGTCAACGACCTGCTGGTCTCGCTGAACTGAGTTTGTGCGATCAATTTTTTCGGAGGTGAATCGATTTGGCTAAGAAACCGGTCAAGATTACCGAGGTTGTGCTGCGCGACGCGCATCAGTCGCTGCTGGCCACCCGGATGACGACGGACGAGATGCGTCCCATCCTGCCCGAAATGGACAAGATCAACTACTTCTCGGTCGAGTGCTGGGGCGGCGCGACCTTCGATTCCTGCATCCGTTTCCTGGATGAGGATCCCTGGGACCGTCTGCGGATCCTGAGAAAAGAGCTGCCGCACCAGAAGCTGCAGATGCTCTTCCGCGGCCAGAACATGCTGGGCTATCGTCCCTACGCGGACGACGCGGTCGAGTACTTTGTCCGCAAGTCGGTTGCCAACGGCATCGACATCATCCGCATCTTTGATGCGCTGAACGATCCGCGCAACCTGCAGACCGCCATCAAGTCGGCCAACAAAGAGGGCGCGCATGTGCAGGGCTGCATCAGCTACACCCTCTCGCCGGTACACAACAACGAGTACTTCGCGGCCTATGCCAAGACCCTCGAGGAGATGGGCGCAGATTCCATCTGCATCAAGGACATGGCCGGCCTGCTGACCCCCTATGCCTGCTATGACCTGGTCAAGAAGCTCAAGGAGACCGTCAGCATCCCCGTGGACATCCACAGCCACTACACCGCGGGTCTCGCTTCGATGTCCATCATCAAGGGCATCGAGGCGGGCGCCGACATCGTCGACACCGCGATGAGCCCGCTGGCGCTGGGCACCTCCCATATGCCCACCGAGAGCCTCGTGGCCGCGCTGCAGGGCACCGAGTATGACACCGGCCTTGACCTCAACCAGCTGAATGTCGTGCGCGACTACTTCGCGAAACTGCGCGAGAAGTACATCGCGAACGGCCAGATCAGCCCGAAGTCGCTGGGCGTTGACGCTAACACCCTGCTGTATCAGGTGCCGGGCGGCATGTTCTCCAACATGCTCAAGCAGCTCAAGGACGCAGGCAAGGAGGATAAGCTGGACGAGGTTCTCGCCGAGATCCCCCGTGTGCGTGAGGACGCCGGTTATCCGCCGCTGGTCACCCCGACCAGCCAGATCGTCGGCACCCAGGCGGTCTTCAACGTCATCATGGGCGAGCGGTACAAGATGGTCACCAAGGAGTTCAAGGGCCTGGTGCACGGCGATTACGGCAAGACCCCCGCGCCGATCAGCGAGGAGTTCACCAAGCGGATCCTGGGCGACGAGCAGCCGATCACCTGCCGCTTTGCCGACCTGCTCGAGCCTGAGATGGAGAAGCTGAAGGCCGAGGCCGCCAAGTGGTCGATCCAGGAGGAGGACGTGCTGACCTACGCGATGTTCCCGCAGGTCGCGCCCAAGTTCTTCGAGAAGCGCAACCAGAAGATGGTTGGCATCGACGGCGACCACGTCGATATGGCAAACAAGTCTCATCCGGTCTGATTCTGGAGACTTGACGAAAAGTTAAAAGCGAAGAAAACAGGCGGACAGGGGCGCGGTGACGCAAGAAAACGACGGTTCTGCCGTAGAATTTTGGTGTATAAAGCACTCAGAGCGGCTCCCCAAGCCACCAAGGCTTGGGGGGCCGTTCTTCGCACTTTCTCCATCCAAAATTCTGGGGCAGAACTGCATGCACCGTAAAGAGGCCGATTTTGATGCGGGTGCAAGAAAAAACACCGAAGGCACCCTTGGTGGTTGTCGAGGTGGTTTGACGTCGCAGCCGCGCAAAAGTGGCCCCTTTACGGCGTCGTTTTCTTACGACACCGCGCCTGGTGTCCGCCTGTTTTTCTAAAATTTAGTCCGCGAAAACTGTAAGACAAGCGCGTGGTATTTCGTATCTTATGTTACCGAACAGCGAAAAGGGGTGCAGGGGTTGAAAAAGATAGGCTGTCTGTTGGCGATTCTGGCGATCTGTGCGGCGGTGCTGGGAACGGTGTCCGCCGCCGAGGCAACCGCGGCAGAGATCGCCCCGCAGGTAACCGATGAAGCGGGCAACCGCTATGGGGCGCTGGAGGACAAAAACCGGAACTCCAAACTGGAGCTCTCCGCCCAGACCCTCACCATCACCGCCGATGAGCGGTTTTACGGCGTCTATCTGATCTGGGATCAGCCGCCCGGAGCCTGGAGCGGCGCGGCCGACGGGACCGCGGTCTCGGGTGGGGAGAATGGCTTTCTGCACGAGTATGTCCCGCTGGAATCGGGCTGCAATACCCTTACAATTACCCCGCAGGCGGGCGCGCTCTGCTGTGACATCTACCTGTTCGGCGCAGGGGAGCTGCCCGACTGGGTGCAGCGCTGGCAGCCGCCGCTTGAGGATGCAGACCTGCTGTTGCTGCCCACCCACGCGGATGATGAGCACCTTTATTTCGGCGGTGCGATGCCCTATTACGCGGGCGAGCTGCAAAAGAAGGTGCAGGTGGTCTACTTTACGAATCATTGGGCGGAGCCCTACCGGCCCCACGAGCTGCTGGACGGCCTCTGGACGGTCGGGGTCACCGCCTATCCGGTCTTTTCCGACGTCGTCGACCGGTACGCGGATTCCATCGAACAGGCGCGGGCGATGGTCGGCGAGGAAGAGGGGATCGCCTTTCAGGTCGAGCAGCTGCGCCGGTTCAAGCCCGAGGTGGTGATCGGCCACGACCTTAACGGCGAGTATGGGCATGGGATGCACAAGTTCAACGCCTACACGCTGCAACAGGCGCTGGAGCTCTCGGGCGACCCGCAGCAGTTCCCCGACAGCGCGGCGCAGTACGGGGTCTGGGAGGTGCCAAAGGCCTATCTGCACCTCTACCCGGAGAATCAGATCACGATGGACTGGGATGTTCCGCTTGAGCGGTTTGAGGGGAAGACTGCCCTCGAGATGGCGGTGCTGGGCTTTGCCGAGCATCGCTCCCAGCAGACCTATTTCAAGGTGGAGGATTTCGGTCCCTACGACTGCCGTCTGTTCGGGCTCTGCCACAGCACCGTCGGAGCGGATGTGCAGGGCGGCGATTTCTTTGAAAATCTCGCCGCGGAGGACTATTCCGACTATGTCGCGCCGACCCCCACGCCGACCCCGACGCCGGCTGCCACCCCGCAGCCGACCGGTCAGCCCGAACCGCCCAAGAAAGACGGGAATGAAATAAACTGGATGCTCCCGGCAGCCGCGGCGCTTGTGGTTTTAGGGGCGGCGGTGCTGTTTGTTTACCGGCGAAACAGAAGATAAAATTTGTCCCGCGCTGCGTCAGAAGGAGAAGAGCGGATGAGCGATAATCAGGAAAAGAGAATCTGGAAAGCGGGTGAGATACAGCCCGCCGCACCGGCACATGCAGCGAAGAACCAGCGACCGCGCAAGCGGCACCCGGTGCGGGGCTTCTTTGCGGTGCTCGGCAGCCTGCTCGCGCTGCTGCTGATCGCCTTTTTTGGCGCGACCACCATCGTCTGCCTCGGCCCCTCGCCGGCGGCGCGGGATCTCTTTGTGAATACCGTGATGGAGACCAGCGCGGCAAAGTTTCTCGCGCGGATCTATTTTTCCGAGCAGGAGATTGACGAGATCCTCGCCCGCAATGCGGTGCAGGACGATCAGGCGGTGACCGAGACGGTCGACTTCGAGGAGTCGGACGACGCGGAGGAAACCCCCGACATCGAACTGGTCGACGTCTCGGGCGCGACCTTCAAGGGCAAGATGCTGATCGTCAAGGATCCCTCCCGGGTAACCCTCGCGGTTGCCCCGACCTTTGATCCCGAGGTTGCGGGGCTGCGGGTGGAGGAGTTTGCCGAGCGCAATGACGCCATCGCCGCGATCAACGGCGGCGGCTTTCTCGACGAGGGCGGGGTCGGCAAGGGCGGTATGCCGCTGGGCCTGGTCATCAAGGACGGCAAGCTGCTCAACGGCGGGATGGATACCCGCAGCTCGATCGTCGGCTTTGACAACGAGAACCACCTGATCGTCGGCAACCTGTCCGGGCGGGAGTGCCTGGAGCGGGGCATCCGGGACGCGGTCGCCTTTGGCCCTGCTTTCATCGTCAACGGTGAGCCGATGGAGGTCGCCGGTTCGGGCGGCGGGCTGAACCCGCGCACCGTGCTCGGCCAGCGGGCGGACGGCGCGGTGCTGATGCTGGTCATCGACGGCCGGCAGGCCCACAGCATCGGCGCGACCTATAAGGACTGCATCGATGTGATGCTGGAATACGGCGCGATCAATGCGGGCAATCTGGACGGCGGCTCCTCCAGCATGCTGGTCTATGAGGGCGAGGTACAGAATATCTGCGCCTCCCTCTACGGTTCCCGCCCGCTGCCCACAGCGTTTATCGTGAAATAGGAGGACGGCGGATGAAAACAAAAAGCAAATTCAGAAAGGGTCTTGCCGTCTTCTGGCTGCTCTCCCTCGCGGCGATCGCGGTCGGGCTGGGCTGGCTCTGGGTGCGGCTCGATGCCTACGAGGCGACCACCCCCGAGGCGGCGGTGCGCCAGTATCTGAAACGGGTCGAACAGGGCGATTGGAATACCCTGGTGGCGGAATCCGACTTCACCCCGACCGCGCTGGTCACCGAGGAGGATTACATCGC
Source organism: uncultured Pygmaiobacter sp. (assembly GCA_944386485.1). Classification (GTDB taxonomy): domain Bacteria; phylum Bacillota; class Clostridia; order Oscillospirales; family Ruminococcaceae; genus Pygmaiobacter. The sequence goes on from CALXBG010000033.1 coordinate 11,111, forward strand.
CTGGCTGAAAGAGAAGTATGCCGACCTGCCGCAGGAGACCTCGCTGGTTCGCACCGGTGAAAAGGCGGGCAGCGTCTACCTGCTCAAGGACAAGGAGGGCAAGGAGATCGCAAAGCTCGAGCTGACCGACGCGCCGGAGGGGGAGAAGCTTGCCTACCGGGTCCAGACCCAGACAGCCGCGATTGACCCCTTTGCGATCGAGGCGCCGCAGGGGGCAAAGGTGCTGGTCAACGGCAGGCCGCTGCCCGAGTCGGCGCTCGCGCAGAGCGCCCCGGCGCAGGGGTATGAGGAGCTGCCGGAGGGCTATACCGCGCCGCAGCTGCTGCGGTATGAGCTGGAAGGGCTGTTGCAGGAGCCGCAGGTGACGGTGCCGGAGGGCTATCAGGTCCGCAGATCACAGCAGGGCAAAAAGACGGTCTATGAGGTGACCGGTGTGCCCGCCCCCGAACTGGAGGAGGAGTGCCTCTCGCTGGCACAGCAGGTGGCCAAGACCTATGCGGCCTTTGTCACCACCGACGCCACCCGGACCCAGCTCAACGCCTACCTGCTGCCCGGTACCCCGTTTTACAAGGCAATGCAGCAGTTTTACAACGGCTGGTATGTCGAGCACACCGGCTATGACTACCGGAACATCGACTGTACCGAGCTTGAGAGCGCCGGGGAAAATGCCTTTTCGGTCCGGGTTTCCTTTGACTATGTCGTGCTGCGGGGCAGCAAGGAGCACCTGTATCCCAGCGATTACCGGCTGTTCTTCCTCAAAACCGACGCGGGCTGGAAACTGACCCGGCTGGATACCCTGTGAGGGGTTTGACGGGCGGGATAAAACCTGATATAATGGGCAAATACAAGAGCAGATGCGATGGCGCGCACAGCGCGCCGGCACCGGGAGAAGTAACGGCAAAGCGGGCAGACAGAGAGGGCGCGCGGTGCGGGGAAACCCGTACAGCTGGGAGCGCGCCTTGCCTTGCCGCCGCGAAATGCACCCGGCAGCACGGGCGGTGAGCGGGAGTTTTCCCGGGTAGCCGTCTGCGGCCGCCCCCGTTATCAAGGGCTAAGAGTGAAAAACCGAAGTGGAACCGCGGTGTGATATCGCCTTCGTCTGTCCCAAAGGGGCAGGCGGGGGCGTTTTTTGTGCCCGGTCTTCGGCAGCTTTGAAAGGAAATGAGTAAAATGGAACACATGAAGATCTTCAACACCATGACCCGGCAGAAAGAGGAGTTTATCCCGCTCAAGGAGGGGGAGTACCGGATCTACGTCTGCGGCCCCACCGTCTACAACTTCATCCACATGGGCAATGCGCGGCCGGTCTGCGTCTTTGACACGCTGCGCCGCTATCTTGAATACCGGGGCAACCGGGTGCTCTATGTCTCGAATATCACCGACATCGACGACAAGATCATCAAGAAGGCGAATGAGGAGGGCACCACCTATGATGTGATCGCCCGCCGGTATGAGGAGGAGTATTTCAAGGATTGCCGTGGACTCAACGTCAAGCCGGCCACCGCCCACCCCCGTGCGACTGAACACATCGACGAGATTCAGGCGATCATCGCCGACCTGATCGAAAAAGGCTATGCGTACCCGACCGAGAATGGGGACGTCTACTTCCGCACCCGCAAGGATGAGCACTACGGCAAGCTGTCCCACCAGCCGCTCGAGGATCTTGAGAGCGGCGCACGGATCGCGGTCGGCGAGATCAAGGAGGATCCGCTCGACTTCGCGGTCTGGAAAGGCTCAAAGCCCGGTGAGCCCGCTTGGGATTCCCCCTGGGGCCCCGGCCGCCCCGGCTGGCACATCGAGTGCTCGGCGATGGCCCGCCGCCATCTGGGCGACACCATCGACCTGCATTGCGGCGGAGTGGATCTGGTCTTCCCGCATCATGAGAATGAGATTGCCCAGTCCGAGTGCGCCAACGGCTGCACCTTTGCGCGGTACTGGATGCACAATGGCTTCTTGAACATCGACAACCGCAAGATGAGCAAGAGTCTGAATAACTTTTTCACGGTGCGGGATGTCGCCGCCGAGGTCGGGTACGAGCCGATCCGGTTCTTCCTGCTCAGCGGCCACTACCGCAGCCCGATCAACTACACCCGTGAGGTCGTTGAGAGCTGCAAGGCCAGCCTTGAGCGGCTGTACACCTGCCGCGACAACCTCGATTTCGCGATCGCTCACGCCGAGGGCAGCGACGACGCGCTGACCGGTAAGGCGGCCGAGGCGCAGCAGAAGTTTATCGCGGCGATGGACGACGACCTGAACACCGCCGACGCGATCGCCGCGGTCTTTGAGCTGGCGCGGGAGATCAACACCCTGTCGGCACAGTCCTCCCGCGCGGCGCTCGAGCAGGCGGCCAAGACCTTTGACGAGCTGACCGGGGTGCTGGGCCTGCTCTACAACCGGGAGAAGGACGAGGTCCCTGAGAAGGTAAAGCAGCTGGCAGAGGAGCGCGCAGCCGCCCGCAAGGAGAAGAACTGGGCCCGGGCGGACGCGATTCGGGATGAGCTGGCGTCGATGGGCTACGCGGTGGAGGATACCGCAAACGGACCCAAGATCGTCAAGAAATAACACAGAGAGAGGCAGACCATGCGGATTGACAAATACCTGAAGGTCTCCCGGCTGATCAAGCGGCGCACCGTCGCCAATGAGGTGGCGGACGCGGGCCGGATCACGGTCAACGGCCGTCCGGTCAAGGCGAGCTACGCGGTCAAGGAGGGGGACATCATCGAGGTGCAGTTTGGCCCCAAACCGCTGCGGGTCAAGGTGACCAGCGTGGACCAGCCGACCGGCAAGGATCTGGCGCGGGAGATGTACCTCGTGCTCGAGGATTAAAAGAGAACACAGACAAAAGCGGACAGGAGCCTTGAGAGTTCCTGTCCGCTTTGTTCTGCAATGATTCAGCTGTGCGTTGCTTTTGCACGGTCGATCTTGGGGTAGGCGATTTCCAGCAGCAGAATGTTTGCAAGGGCGAAGAGCGCCAGATAGAACGGCATGATCCAGATGCCGACCGCCTGCTGCAGCTTGCCGAACACCGTCGGCATAAACATACTGCCGATATAGGCGGAGGCCATCTGCAACCCGATCACCGCAGCGCTGTACCGCTTTCCGAAGTTGACGGGGGCCATATGCTGGATGGCGGGGTAGATCGGCCCCATTCCCGTGCCGGTCAGCAAAAAGCCGACGGCGGCGACGACATACCCCTGCAGAGGGAGCAGAATGAGGAGAAGCCCCAAAAACTCAACCGCGATTCCAAGCCGGATCAGCTTGCGGTCGCCCAGCCGGTTGGAGATGAAGCCGGAGATCAGCCGTCCCAGCATCAATCCGCCGAAGATGAGGGAGCCGAAAGAGGCGATCAGCCCGTCGCTCATGCCCTGCTTTGTGCCGGCAAAATAGCTGGAGGTCCACAGAAAGGCGGTCGCCTCTCCCGCGCAGTAGGCGAAGAAGGCGATCAGGGTCAGCACCACGCCGGGAACCTTTACGGTCTCCTTGATGCCGGCAGCCTCTTCCAGCTGCTCTTCCTGCGCGGCCGTCCCGCTCTTCCACAGCGGCAGCGAAAGGATGCAGACCGCGAGGATGCCGATCTGGATATAGGCCGTCCAGCGGTAGCCCTCGTTCCAGCGCGCATATTTCAGCGCCAGCGCCATCAGGTTGGGGCTGATGATCGCGCCCAGCCCGTAAAAGCAGTGCAGAAAATTCATCACCGAAGAGGAGTAGTTGGTTGCCACATAGTGGTTGAGCGCGGCGTCGATCGAGCCGGCGCCCAGCCCGTAGGGAACGGCAAATAGAAACAGCATCCAGTACTGGCTGGAGAAGGAAAACCCGATCAGCCCGACAATGGTCAGACAGATGGAGACGACTACGATCCACTTGGTGTGGACCTTTCGGATCAGCCGCGGGCTCATCAGCGCGGAGAGAATCGTCATGCAGGAGATGGTCATCGAGACGTAACCGGCAAAGGAGGAGGGCACCTCGAATACCGTCTGCATCGTCGGCCACGCGGAGCCGAGCAGCGAATCCGGCAGCCCGAGGCTGACGAAAGCGAGGTAGATGACTGCGACAAGCAGGGAAGCCATAGCGGGTTTTCCTTTCTTTTCTGTTTTTGCATTGGACGGCGGCGCCGCAGATGTTCTCTCTGAAGGTCCCAAAAGGGCAATTTATCCGGCGGGCAGACTGCCACGGTCTTAAGTATAACATGCCCTTTCATGGGTTTTCAAGACGGTTTCGCACCGCGGCGAATTTGTCTTTTGCCGCTCATACAAAACCCCGGTTATGCATAGAGATGAAAGGAGGAAGAGGACAAAAAACGGACAGCGGCAAGCATCACCGGCTCGCCGCGGAAAGGAAACCAAGATGATGCAGACAGGAAAAACACTCTACCGCGCGCAGGGCGAGCCGCAGCCCTCCGGCGACCGGCAGCCGGTACGCCACAACCTTATTGTTGAAAACCGCAGCGCGCTGACCGCCACCGGCATCCGGCAGGTGATCTCCTATGACGAATACACCGCGACGGTGATGACCGATCTGGGCACCCTGATCATCGGGGGAAAGAACCTCAAGGTGAGCGAGCTGTCCTGCCAGAGCGGAGAACTGAAGGTCAGCGGGGAGATCGAGTACGTGCAGTATGAGGAACGCAAGGACAAAAAGGGCGGCATTCTCAGCCGCCTGACCCGCTGATGGTCGCCCAGCCGCCGCTCGCGCTGCAGGGGATGGACACCTTCTCGGCGCTGGGGCTCGGGCTGCTGGTCGCGGCATTCTACGACGCGCTGCGCTTTTTGCTCGGCAAATCAAAACCGCTGGTTTTTCTGTGCGATCTCGCAGGGTTTGCGGTCGGCGCGGTGGCGGCGGTCAGCTTTGGAGTCTCGTACAGCTATACCGGGTTTCTGCGCTGGTATATGCTGGTCGGGATGGCCGCCGGCTGCGCCGCCTACTTCTTCGCCGTCGCCCCCTTCACCGGGGCGCTGCGAAGAGGAATTTTATGGGTGCTGGCAGCGCCGTTTCGACTGGTCGCGCGGGTGCTGCTGCGGTCGGTGGTGAGAAGATTTTCCAGCTGGCGGGCAAAGCGGCGAAAAAAAAGAAAAGAACAGGTGAAAAGAAAAAAATCCCCCTTGCAACAGACCGGGAAAGTGTTGTATAATTCAAATTAACAGTAAGTTGCAGCCAGGATAGTTGTGCCCGTTTTTGGGGTGAGGAGGGATTGCCGTGCGACGCGAGAGGGAAAAGAAAGCGAATTTTTCCGGTTTTCTTCTGCGGATCGGGGCGATTGCGCTGATCGGGTATCTCGCGGTGACCCTCATCGTCAGTCAGGTCGACATCATGGTCAAGCGGCAGCAGCTGGATTCTCTGAACGCCGAGCTCACAAGGCAGGTAGAGGAGAACACCGAGCTGCAGCGGCTGTATTCGGCGGGCGAGAGCGATGAGTACATCGAGCGGATCGCGCGGGACCGGCTTGGCTATGTCGCGCCGGACGAGCGGATCTTCATTGATATGTCGGGCGAATAAGCCTGCTGCAACAAACAAAAAAGGCGCCGCAGGCGCACATAGGTTTGAGGAGAAGGAGTAAGTTCAGGCAAATGGCAGTTGAGGTAGGAAGCATCGTAGAGGGCAAGGTTACCGGGGTAAAGAAGTTCGGCGCATTTGTGCAGCTGCCGGACGGAAAGACCGGAATGGTGCATATTTCGGAGGTATCCAACGAGTACATTCAGGAGCTGAGCACCGTGCTCACCGAGGGCCAGCAGGTCAAGGTCAAGGTCATGTCGATCTCGCCGGAGGGCAAGATCGCGCTTTCGATCAAGCGGACCCAGCCCCGTCCGAAGCCCACCCGCGCGGATACCGGCAGGGTGTGGCAGCCGCGGGCACAGGCTCCGAAGGAGGGCTTGAGCTTCGAGGATATGATGGCGCGGTTCAAGAGCCAGAGTGAGGAGAAGATCTCGGATCTCAAGCGGGTCACCGAGGCGCGCCGCGGCGGCGGTTATTCCCGCAGAAGATAAGAAACGACATTGAGGGACAGGTTTTCCAGTCCCTCTTTTTTTGTCCCAAAAGTGGCGGACAAACTGATTTCAATCGACAAAAAGCGAGAAAACAAGAGAATAAAAGAGAATGAAGGCGATTTCGTGAGATTGAAAATCGCCATATCACGCGGGTAAACGCGGCGGCCCGCGCCGGTCCGCCACCCGCTGCGGCGGACATTGTGTTTTTTTCACATTTTCAGTAAACTGTTAAACAAGCAAGAGGAAAGCGCAGACCTCACAATACCAGTCGGGCTGCAAAGAGCCACGTGGCCCGGCGCCGATAAGGAGGAAGCAATGAAGGTTCAGGATTTTTTTGACGCGATCCGGGCGGCGAACACGCCCAAAAGCAGCGCCCATGTGGAGGAGGAGAAACCGAAGAAGCCAAGACGGCCCGGTTCCACCAAACGGTTTGCCACCGTGCTCGCGGTGGTACTGGTTGCGGCGGCGCTGTTCTTTGTGGGAATCAATTCCTTTTACAGCATCAACGAACAGGAGAACGCGGTGGTCGTCACCTTTGGCGTACCCAGCGCGGTGACCACCAGCGGCCTGCATTTCAAGATTCCGTTTATTCAGCAGGTGAAGAAGGTGGATATGACCATCCACGGTTTTGCGATCGGGTATGACATCGACACCCGCGAGCCGATCCCGGATGAGAGCCTGATGATCACCTCGGATTACAACTTTGTGAACGTCGATTTCTTTGTGGAGTACCGGGTAACCGACCCGGTGAAATACCTCTATGCCAGCGCGCAGCCCGAGCTGATTCTCAAGACGCTGGCCCAGAGCTACATCCGCGATACCATCGGCCTGTACCCGGTCGACGAGGTCATTACTACCGGCAAAAACCAGATTCAGGGGGAGATCAAGGATAAGATCATGGCCCGGCTGGAGAAGGAGGACATCGGCTTACAGATGGTGAACATCACGATTCAGGACGCCGAGCCGCCGACGGCCGAGGTGCTCGCCGCCTTCAAGGAGGTCGAGACCGCAAAGCAGAGCGCGGATACGGCGGTCAACAACGCCAACAAATACCGCTCTGAGCAGATCCCTGCGGCCGAGGCCGAGGCGGACCAGATTCTCCAGAACGCGCAGGCCGAAAAAGAGTCCCGGATCAACGAGGCCAACGGCCAGGTCGCGCGGTTCAACTCGATGTATCAGGAATATGCCCGTTACCCGCTGATCACCAAACAGCGGATGTACTATGAGACGATGGAGGAGGTACTGCCGGATCTGCGGATCATCATTCAGGACGGCAGCGGCAGCACCGTCAACCTGATCACCGACCAGAACTTCGCGCAGTTTGCGCCGCAGCAGGAGCAGGAGGAAGAGAAATGAAACAGACCAAAAAATTATTGATCGGGCTGCTGTTTGTGCTGGTGCTGGCGGGGGTGGTGCTCGCCAATGCGCTGGTGGTGACAAAGCAGAACGAGTATACGGTGGTGCGGCAGTTCGGCGAGGTGGTCGACGTTCGCAGCACCCCGGGTATCAGCTTTAAGATCCCGCTGATCCAGACGGTGGCAAAGCTGCCCAACACGGTGCTGCTCTATGACCTGCCGATCTCGGACGTCATCACCCAGGACAAGAAGACGATGGTGGCCGACAGCTTTGCGCTGTGGAAGATTCAGGATCCCCGGCTCTTCATCCAGACCCTCAACGGCAGCGTCTCGAACGCCGAGAGCCGGCTGTCAACCATCGTCTATAACAGTATGAAGAACATCATCAGCTCCCGCACCCAGACCGATGTCATCAGCGGGCGGGACGGTGAGCTGGCCGCCGACATCCGGGACGGGGTGGGCGATACGCTGAACCAGTACGGTATCCAGCTGATCGCGGTCGAGACCAAGCACCTCGACCTGCCGGATGACAACAAGGAGGCGGTTTACCAGCGGATGATCTCCGAGCGCAACAACATCGCCGCGAGCTACACCGCGCAGGGCGAGAGCGAGGCGCAGAAGATCCGCAGCGAGACCGACCGCGAGGTGCAGGTCATGCTCAGCGAGGCCCAGGCCCAGGCCGAGATCCTGATCGCCGAGGGCGAGGCCGAGTACATGAACATCCTCTCGGACGCCTATTCCGACCCGGCAAAGGCGGAGTTTTACAGCTTTGTCCGTGCGCTGGACGCGGCGAAGGCCAGTCTGGCGGGCGGGGAGAATACCCTGATTCTCTCGCAGGATTCTCCGCTGGCCCAGATCTTCTATCAGGCCCAGTAAAAGAAGGACGGGCGGCAATCGGAAAAGATTTTCCGATTGCCGCCCGTTTTTTTATGTTGTTACAGCGCGCCGAGGTCGACGGCGAGCTTGCTGATAAAGTCCTGTACGTTGGTCACGATGGTCCGCACCGACAGGCTGCCGCGGTCCTGAAGCTTGCCCACCGCGAACTCCGAGATATCGATCGAGTAGAAGTAGAGCGGCCGCACCGCGCCGTCCACCACCCGATAGCTCGGGGTCATGTTGCCGGTGGCGATGGTGTGCAGCGTCGTCGCCATGCAGATAACGGTGGTCGCCTTCCGCACCAGCGCCCGCATCTCGCTCTGGGCCTCATAGACATTGCCCATCACCTCGGGCAGCGGGCCGTCGTCCCGGATCGAGCCGGCGAGCACGAAGGGAACCTTGTTCTGCACGCACTCATAGATGATGCCGTCGGTCACCGCGCCCGATGCGACAAAGGCGGGAATCGAGCCGGCCGCGCGCACCGCGTTGATGGTGTCCAGGTGGTTGTAGTGCCCGTTCTCCCGCGGGGTCTGGGCGTACAGGTCGCTGCCCAGCGCGGTGCCAAGATAGCTGGCCTCCATGTCGTGGGTGGCCAGCGCGTTGCCCGCCATCAGCCCGTTGACATACCCGCCGCGCACCAGCGCCGCAAACGCCCGGCGTGCGCCTGCATCAAAGCTGCAGGCCGGGCCCATCACCCACAGGATGTTGCCGTGGTCCTTCTCATACCGCAGCAGCTGGGCCAGCTCGTTGTAGTCCCGGGTGTAGCCGGTCTCCCGGCTGCGGCCCTGCCGGAACGCGAAGGATTCCTGCGCGCCGGCAGCGGTGTCGGCAAAGCCCGCGGTCCACAGCAGAATCCCCTCGCTGCCGTCCTCGCTGCGGCCGGTAAAGACGAGATCCCCCTTGTGCAGGTTACGGAACTCGACGATCTCAACCCTGCCCTCCCGCAGCACGGCGGTGCAGTCCATCCGGCTCTCCTCGGCCAGCAGCCAGCGCCCGCCGACCTTGAAGTACTCCGGATACATGCTGGTGGAGTGGTAGTTTTCCGGCGCGACCCCGTCCAGCGGTGCGGGGGAGAGGGCCGCATCGGGCGCGGTTTGCAGCGCGGGCAGAGAAAAGTCCGGCGACTGATAACAGGGCAGCGAAAAAGACATCTCAATTCCTCCTTGGATTAGTTGGTTTCATTGGCGGGGTCCTGCCGGGTGTGGAGCAGAAAACCGTAACCGTACTGGATGATTCCCTCCGCCATCCGGGCCAGCTCGGCGGGCGGCATCTGCATCCCGTCCTCCAGCCAGCGGCCCAGCAGCCCGATGCAGCCCGAGCTGATAAAGGCGTAACAGTATTCGACCTGCTGGCGGGTTGCACCCTTGAAGTACCGCTCGTAGTTTTGAAAGCAGTACTCCCGCCCGCATTGCAGCAGCCGCAGCGCAAAGTTCTTGTCTCCGTGCGGCCCGAGGGTGACGACGCAGAGATCCGAATTGTCCTTCAGACACTGAAAAACCCCGGTCGTGACCACCACCGGCTCCAGACCGTCCCGGCCGGGCTGGTAAAGGGTATCCAGCGCGCGGCGAAATTCTTCAAACATCTCGTCCTCGATCTGCCGCAGCAGGTCGTGCAGGTCGGTGTAGTGGGCATAGAAGGTACTGCGGTTGACCCCGGCCAGATCGCACAGCTCCTTGATGGAGATCCCCTCCAGCGGTTTTTCGGCCAGCAGGGTCATAAACGCGCGGCGCAGCAGCTCGTGGGTCAGGCGGACCCGAGGGTCCTTACGGCTGTTTTCCAATCTCTGCCCCCTTTCCCGCAGATTGCGGCGTATTTTTTCCATTATAGCAAAATCGGCTCAAAACCACAACGCGGTGTCGGTCGCGGTCATTCGTCCCGCTGCTTTGCGGCCGCCCGTTCGGCGGCATAGCAGCTGGCGCACAGCGGGACGTATTCGGTTGCCTCGCTGCCGTCGATGACGATTTGGTTCCCCGCAAAGACAAACCGGCCGTTGACCTTGCGGGCGTTAAAGAGCGCCTTGCGCCCGCAGCGGCAGATGGTCTTCATCTCCTCGATGCTGTGGGCCAGCTCGAGCAGCCGGGTACTGCCCTCGAAGCCGTGGGTTGCAAAATCGGTCCGCAGCCCGTAGGCGATGACCGGGATGTTCAGCTCAACGGTGACCGCCATCAGCTGGTCGACCTGTTCGCGGCGCAGAAACTGCCCCTCGTCGACCAGCACACAGCTCAGCGGGCCATGCCGGCGGCGATCCTCCCGTACCGCGGCGAGCAGATCGGTTTCGGGGGAGATCAGCAGATCCACCTTGCGGCTGACCCCCAGCCGGCTGACCACCTTGCCGCCGCCCTTGGTGTCCAGCCCGGGCTTTGCGACCAGGACCCGCATGCCGCGCTCCTCATAGTTGTGCGCGACCTGCATCAGCGCGGTGGATTTGCCGCTGTTCATCGCGCCGTAGTGGAAAAACAGCTTTGCCATAACCCTCTCCTCCTTCTCATCACCCGCGCGCGGCACAGAGAAAGGCGGCCCCCGTCAGGGGACCGCCGTGCCCGCAAGGGCGGATCACAGATTGTTGTTGACCTCGTAGCTCAAGGTCGCCAGGCTGTCGCCCAGATGGACATTTTCCACCACGATGTCGGGATACTCGATCGAGAAATCGTAGTGGCTGAAGTTCCAGAACGCCCGTACCCCGAGGTCGATCAGCTCCTGCGCGACCTGCGCCGCCGCTTCCCGCGGGACGCAGATTACCGCGACCTTCGGCCGGTGCTCGGCGCAGAAGGCGCCCAGCCGGGACATCTCGAGAATCGGCACATCGCACAGGGTCAGCCCGATCATCTCGGGCTTGACGTCGAACGCAGCGATCAGCTCGAACCCCTGCGCGTCCTTGCGAAGATAGTTCGCCATTGCGTGGCCCAGATTGCCCGCGCCGATCAGGATGGTCGGCACCGGGCGGCGGGAGAAGATCAGCTTGCCCAGCTCCTCCCGCAGCAGCTTGACGTTGTAGCCGATGCCCTGCTGACCGAATCCGCCGAAACAGTTGAAATCCTGACGTACCTGGGATGCGGTGGTCCCCATCATCTTTGCCAGCTCGGAGGAGGAGACCTTGACCACCCCTTCCTGCTCCATCTCGCCCAGATAGCGGTAGTACCGGGGCAGCCGTTTGATGACCGGAAGGGAAGGTTTATTTTGTATCGACATTCGCCTTGTCACCTTGTGTTCTCAAATATTTTTTGGACAAATCAGCCCAGCGCGCGGACCGTCTCCATCACATAGTCGCCGAACGCCTCGCAGCTGCACCCGGTATCCCGACCGGTGATGGTCAGCTTCTTCTCGGTGAACATGCAGATGTCCAGCGCCCGCTCGAGCGCGTCGGCCTGCTTCTGACGGCCGATGTGGGAGAGCAGCAGCACCGTCGCCCGCAGCATGCTGCAGGGATCGGCGTATTTGGCGCGGCCCTCGGCGACCATCCGGGGCGCAGAGCCGTGGATGGCCTCGAACATCGCGTACCGCTTGCCAATGTTGGCGCTGCCGGCGGTGCCGACGCCGCCCTGCATCTCGGCGGCCTCATCGGTGACGATGTCCCCGTACAGGTTGGGCAGAACCAGCACCTGGAAATCCTTTCTGCGCTGTTTGTCGATCAGCTTGGCGGTCAGAATGTCGATGTACCAGTCGTCGGTGGTGATCTCGGGATAATTCTTGCCGACCTCCTGGCAAAGCTTCAAAAACTTGCCGTCGGTGGTCTTGATGACATTCGCCTTGGTGATGATCGAAACCCGGTTCTTGCCGTTCTTGCGGGCGTAGTCATAGGCCAGCTCGGCGATCCGGCGGGTGCCCTCGGTGGTGGTGACGGTGAAGTCGAAGGCGACCCCGTCGTCGGTCTCAAGGCCCTGGCTGCCCAGCGCATAGCCGCCCTCGGTGTTCTCACGGAAGAAGGTCCAGTCGATGCCCTCCTCGGGAATCTTGACCGGCCGCACGTTGGCGAACAGGTCCAGCGCTTTGCGCATCGCGACATTGGCGCTCTCGATGTTCGGCAGCCCATCCCCGGCGCGGGGGGTGGTGGTGGGGCCCTTGAGGATGACGTGGCAGCTCTTGAGCTGCTCCATCACGTCGTCCGGGATCGCCTTGCCGCAGGCGGCCCGGTTCTCGATGGTCAGGCCGTCGATCTCGCGGAACTCGATCTTGCCCGCCCTGACCTCGTCCTCGAGCAGAAAACGAAGCACCCGCTCGGCCTCGTGGGTGATCACCGGGCCGATGCCGTCGCCGCCGCAGATGCCGATCACGATCTTGGGCAGGGAGGCGTAATCGAGAAAATCGCCCTGCTCGCGCATCGCGGCCGCGCGCTGCTGCTGGCTCTCCAAAACCTTCTTAAACTGTTCCACAGCACGGTTGAAATCCATCTGTCATCATCCTTTCGCATGGGGTGAACGGGGAGCGGCGGCCGTCTCAGCCTTCGCTCTTCATCCGGGTGTAGTTGAGCAGACCACCGGCGGTGATCACGTCGCATTGCCGGTCCGAGAGCACGCAGCAGAGGGGATACTCCTCGCCGCGGGTGAGATTCTTGAGGGTCAGCTTGCCGGCGCGGATGCCGTTCTGCACCCCCTCGAGCAGGATCTGGTCGCCCTGCTCGATCCGGGCAAAGTCGGCCGGGTCGGCGAACTCGAGCGGCAGGATACCGGCGTTGACGAGGTTTGCCTTGTGGATCCGCGCAAAGCTGACCGCGATGACCGCCCGGATGCCCAGATACAGCGGCACCAGCGCGGCGTGCTCCCGGCTGGAGCCCTGGCCGTAGTTCGAGCCGCCGACGATCACCCCGCCCTGCGCGGCGAGCGCGCGGTCGTGGAAGGTGGCGTCGCACTTTTCAAAACAGAAGTGGGCGATCTTCGGGATATTGCTGCGGAAGGGCAATACCTTCGCACCGGCGGGCATGATGTGGTCGGTGGTGATGTTGTCCCCGACCTTGAGCAGCACCGGCAGCTCCATGCGGTCCTGCGGCACCATCGCCTTGGGCAGCGGCTGGATGTTCGGCCCGCGCAGCACCTCGACCTGTTCGTATTCGTCCTCACCAGCCGGCATCGAGATCATGTTGTCGCAGATCAGATACCGCTCGGGCAGCTGCGGCTTTTCGACCGGGGGCAGGGTGGTGGGATCGGTGAAGTAGCCCGACAGCGCGCTGGCCGCCGCCGTCTCGGGGCTGACCAGATAGACGCTGGCGTCCTGGGTGCCGCTGCGCCCCTCAAAGTTGCGGTTGAAGGTCCGCAGCGAAACGCCCTTGCTGTTGGGGGAGAAGCCCATGCCGATGCAGGGGCCGCAGGCGGATTCGAGGATCCGCGCACCGGCGCCGATCAGGTCGGCCAGCGCGCCGTTCTCGGCCAGCATGGTCAGCACCTGCTTGGAACCCGGGCTGATCGAGAGCTCGACGTCCGGCGCAACCGTCTTGCCGCGCAGCATCGCGGCGACGGTCATCAGGTCGGCGAGGGAGGAGTTGGTGCAGCTGCCGATGCAGACCTGATCCACCTTGACCATCCCGAGGCTCGAGACCGGCTTGACGTTGTCCGGGCTGTGGGGGCAGGCGGCCAGCGGCTTGAGGGCGGACAGGTCGATCGAGATGACCTGGCAGTACTCGGCGTCGGGGTCGGCCGCGAGCGGCTGCCAGTCTCCCTCGCGTCCCTGTGCGGCGAGGAAAGCGCGGGTGACCTCGTCGGAGGGGAAGATGCTGCTGGTCGCGCCCAGCTCGGCGCCCATGTTGGTGATGGTCGCGCGCTCGGGCACCGAGAGGGTGGCAACTCCTTCGCCGCCGTACTCGACAATCTTGCCCACGCCGCCCTTGACCGAGAGGATCCGCAGCAGCTCGAGGATGACGTCCTTCGCACTAACATAGGACCGCAGACGGCCGGTCAGCTCGACCCGGATGATCTCGGGATAGGGGATGTAGTAGGCGCCGCCGCCCATCGCGACCGCGACGTCCAGACCGCCCGCGCCGATCGCGAGGCAGCCGATGCCGCCCGCGGTGGGGGTGTGGCTGTCGCTGCCGATCAGGGTCTTGCCGGGGGCGGCGAACCGCTCGAGGTGAACCTGATGGCAGATGCCGTTGCCGGGGCGGGAATACCGCACCCCGACCCGCTTTGCGATCGAGCGGATGAAGATGTGGTCGTCGGCGTTCTCAAACCCGTTTTGCAGCGTGTTGTGGTCGATATAAGCAACCGAGAGCTCGGTACGTACCCGGGGAATCCCCATGGCCTCAAACTCGAGGTAGGCCATCGTCCCGGTCGCGTCCTGCGTCAGGGTCTGGTCAATCCGCAGCCCGACCTCCGCGCCCGGCTGCATCTCGCCGTCGACAAGGTGCGCGGCGATGATTTTTTGTGCGATACTCTTTCCCATCCTTCTCCCCTCAACCTTCTACCGCAGCAGTAATTCACGCGCGGTTAATTCCTATTTATAGTATCGGTTTTTGTGGTGATTGTCAATGTTTTAACAGCTGGAACAGTATGCATAATTTGCACCGATGGTAAAAGAATAAGGGGGGAGAAAGGCGGGTGCAGTATGGCCGAATATGATTTGAAAAACCATCGGCAGGAACAGGCAGAGGAGGCGGCGCAGGACAGCGAGGTAGAGCGGGAGCGGCTGGAAAAGGATTTCATCCTCGAGACCGGCAGCATCCCCAAAACGCGGGGCCGGCACGCGATCCATTGTCTGACGGTGATCGGGCAGATTGAGGGACATGTCGCCGCCCCCGTTTCCCAGAAGGCGACGCGGTATGAACATGTGATCCCCCAGCTGGTCGCGGTACAGGAGGACCCTGAGATCGAGGGGCTGCTGATCCTGCTCAACACGGTGGGCGGGGATGTCGAGGCGGGGCTCGCGCTGGCCGAGCTGATCGCCGGGGTCTCAAAGCCCACCGCTTCGCTGGTGCTGGGTGGCGGCCACTCGATCGGGATTCCGCTGGCGGTCTCGGCAAAGCGCAGCTTTATCGTACCGACCGCGACGATGACCATCCACCCGGTACGCCATTCGGGGATGATGATCGGGGTGCCGCAGACGATGAGCTATTTTGAGCGGATGCAGCAGCGGATCACCGGCTTTGTCGCCGCCCATTCCGGTATCCGGGAGGAGCGGTTCACCGAACTGATGATGAATACCGGCGAGATGGTGATGGACGTCGGCTCGGTGCTCGACGGCAAGATGGCGGTGGACGAGGGGCTGATCGACGAGCTGGGTTCGCTGGACAGCGCGCTGCGCTGGCTCTACGCCGAGATCGAGCGGCAGGGCACAGCGCAAAACGCAGGGCAAAGCGCAAAGCGGGGCGCGCGGCGCAGCACGGGGCAGAACACGGCGAAAAAAACACAGCGGGGCGGCGTGGAAAAAAGCGGGCCGTCCCGAAAGAAGAAATAGGCGAGATCACGGCGGCCGGGGAGGCAAAAATCCCCGGCCGCCTCTTTTTGTCGCGTGCCTCGACCGTTTTTGTTTTACAAGCGGGCGATTTGGTGGTAAAATAATAAATCGGCCAGATTTTCTTTCGGCGTGTCGGCCAGAGAGAAAAAATACTACTGCCGGAGGCGCAGCTATGACGATTTTGGACGGTTTATTTCAAGGCATTATCCAGGGCGCGACCGAGTTTTTGCCCATCTCGAGCGACGGCCATCTCACCCTGTATCAGCACCTGACCGGAAATTCCGGCGAGGGGGCGCTTTTCTTCAATCTGATGCTCCATCTGGGCACCCTTGCGGCGGTCTTTATCGCCTACCACAAGGACATCTGGGAGCTGATTGTCACCTTCTTTGCAATGGTGCGGGACATCTTCACCGGCAAGTTCAGCTTTAAGACAAAGGACGAAAACCGCCGCATGATCTTCATGCTTTTCCTCGCCTGCGTGCCGCTGCTGGCTTTTCTGCCGGTCAAGGACTGGGTGACTAAAATCACCGAGGACAGCGATATCGTGGTTGAGGGCCTGTGCTTCCTGTGGACCGCAGCGCTGCTCTTCTTCGCCTCGAAATGCGTCAAGGGGAAGAAGACCGCAAAGGAGATGCGGGTGCGGGACGCGCTGATCGTCGGCGTCTTCCAGGGCACCGCGATCATGCCGGGCATTTCCCGCTCCGGCTCGACCATCTCCAGCAGCCTGCTGCTCGGCTTTTCGAAGGAATACTGCGTCAAGTTCAGCTTTATTCTCGGCATCCCCGCCATCCTCGGCGCGAGCCTGCTCGAGACGAAGGACGCGATTGAAAGCGGTATCGTCATCGAATGGGCCCCGGTGCTGATCGGTATGCTGACCGCCGCGGTGGTGGGCTATCTCTGCATCCGGCTGATCCAGTATCTGGTCGCGAGCGACCGGTTCATCCTCTTCTCCTACTACACCGCGGCGCTGGGTGCGGTGGTGCTCGTCGCGGGAATCCTCGAGCACCTGTGGGGAGAAAATATCGTTGACCTCATCGCGCGGCTGCTGTAATCCGCGCGGGCGGGTACAGGACCAAACGAGACAGGAGTAATTGAGGAATGGCAACAAGGAACACAAGGAAAAAGACTGCTGCAAAGCGGGGCCGCCCGGCAAAGGCAGAGCCCGAGATCAACAAGTCCTGGAGCATTTTGCTCTTCGGGATCGGGGCGCTGCTGCTCGCGCTGACCTTCATCAAAGGCGCGCCGGCATGGAATATGGTCTCGGGCTGGCTGTTCGGGCTGTTCGGGGTCATCGCCTACGCCGTCGCGCCGGTGGTGCTCTATCTCGCCTGCCTGATCGCCGCCGGCCGCCCGGCCAAGGCGAAGCTCTGGCAGGGCGGGTTGCTGCTCTGCTTCGGCTGTGCGCTGGCGCTGATCTTTTCCCGGCTCGACCTGAGCGCGGGCTCCTTCTTTGAGACCCTCTCGGCGCTGGGCGCCGCAGGCCAGCAGCTGCGGGGCGGGGGATTGCTCTCGGCCCTGATCGGCTGGCCGCTGCTCGCCCTCTGCGGCCGGCCGGCGGCCAATATCATCATCGTGGTGATCGTGCTGGTCTTCTTTATGCTGCTGACCAACACCACCCCGGTCGACCTCTACCGCATCTTCCGGGACAAGGCCAGCAGCGCGAAGGGGCGGTTTGACGAGTACGAGCGCAATGCCGCAGCCGCCCGCGCCGCGCGGGAGGAACGCCGCCGGCAGGAGTACGCCGAGGCCGCGGCCGAGCTGGAGGCGGAGGAACAGGCGGCACAGGCGGCCGCCCCCGCCCGCTCCGTCCGCCCTGCAAGGATCGATATCCCGCTGGATGACAATGCGGCCAGGACACCGCTTGAGAGCGCGCAGGAGGGGCCGCTGGACTACGGCTCCGCGCCGCCGCCCCCGGGCATTGATATGAGCGCGCCGTTCGCCACCCAGATCCCGGCAAAACCCAAGCCGCAGCAGACCGAGCGGGAGGAGCCGATCGCGGTGCCGCTCTCCGCTGAGCTGGAATCCCAGCCCGGCAACGAGGTCGAGCGGCTGATCCGCAAAGCGGTCAAGGACGCCAAGGAGGCCAAGGACGCGTCGTCAAAGCAGGAGAGCGTCCACCCGGCCGACCCCAGCGGGCAGCTGCTGATCGCCCCCGGCACGCCGGGGCAGAACGTCTACCAGCACCCGCCGCTGACCCTGTTTGAACAGGACAAGCCCGACGCGGGCGGCGGCGACGAGGCGGAGATGCGGAAAAACGCCGACCTGCTGGTCAACACGCTGGCCAGCTTCGGGGTGCAGACCCGGCTGATGGACATCAGCCGCGGCCCCTCGGTCACCCGGTATGAGCTGCAGCCCGCCGCCGGGGTCAAGATCAGCCGGATCACCGGTCTGGCAGACGACATCGCCCTCAACCTCGCTGCGGCAGGAGTCCGCATCGAGGCGCCGATCCCCGGCAAGGCGGCGGTCGGCATCGAGGTGCCCAACAAGCACGCGAGCGCGGTGAGCATGTACAGCATCCTCAATTCGCAGGCTTTCCGGGGCAGCAAGAGCCCGATTTTGATCCCGCTGGGCAAGGACATTGCCGGCAGCGTGCAGGTGGCCGACCTGACCAAGATGCCCCACCTGCTGATCGCCGGCTCGACCGGCAGCGGCAAATCGGTCTGCATCAACGCGATCATCATCAGCATCATCTACCGCTGCAGCCCCGAGGACGTCAAGATGATCCTCATCGACCCCAAGGTGGTTGAGCTGTCCGACTACAACGGCATCCCCCACCTGCTGATGCCGGTCGTCACCGAGCCGCGCAAGGCCAGCGGCGCGCTGGGCAGCGCGGTGGCCGAGATGGAGCGCCGCTACCAGCTGTTCGCCGCGAACAATGTGCGGGACATCAAGAGCTATAACCGGCTGGCCGAGAGCGACGAGGAGCTCGAGCACCTGCCTTATATCGCGATCGTCATCGACGAGCTGGCCGACCTGATGATGGTCGCCGGCAAGGAGGTCGAGGACTACATCTGCCGCATTGCCCAGAAGGCCCGCGCGGCCGGCATGCACCTGATCGTCGCGACCCAGCGGCCGAGCGTCGACGTCATCACCGGCCTGATCAAGGCCAACATCCCCAGCCGGATCGCCTTTGCGGTCTCCAGCCAGGTCGACAGCCGCACCATCCTCGACGGGGCGGGCGCGGAAAAGCTGCTGGGCATGGGCGATATGCTCTTTTTGCCGGTCGGGGCGAACAAGCCGGTCCGGATTCAGGGCACCTATGTCAAGGACGGCGAGATCTCGGCGGTTATCGACTATGTCAAGCAGTCGGGAGACGCGCAGTACGACGAGAATATGATCTCGGATATGGAGAAATACGCCACCGCCGCCTCCGGCAAGAACGGCGGCGGGGACGGGGAGGACGCCTCCGACCGCGACCCGATGCTGCAAGCGGCGATCGAGACGGTGGTCGAGGCAGGGATGGCCTCCACCTCGCTGCTCCAGCGCAAGCTGAAACTGGGCTACGCCCGGGCGGCGCGGATCATGGACGCGATGGAGGAGCTGCATGTCATCGGCCCCTATGAGGGCTCCAAGCCCCGGGCGGTGCTCATCAGCCGCCAGCAGGTCATCGAGATGTTCACAAACGGCACAAACGAGGAGCCCCCGTTCTGACCGGGGCGGAGAGGAGAAGCGGATGGAGGACTTTTTGCCGATCAGCGGCGAGGAGATGCGCGCGCGGGGCTGGCAGTACTGCGACTTTGTCGTCGTCTCAGGCGACGCCTATGTCGACCACCCCAGCTTTGGCCCGGCGATCATCTCCCGGCTGCTCGAGAGCGAGGGCTACCGGGTGGGCTTTCTGTCCCAGCCGGATTTCACCACCCCCGAGAGCTTCAAGGAGTTCGGGCGGCCGCGCTATGCCTTTCTGATCGGGGCGGGCAACGTCGACAGCATGGTCGCCCACTATTCGGTCGCCAAGATCCGCCGCAAGGAGGACGAATACACCCCCGGCGGCAAGGCGGGCAAGCGGCCCGACCGCGCGGCCACCGTCTATGCCAGGCTGGCCCGGCAGGCCTATCCCGAGGTACCGATCGTGCTCGGCGGGCTCGAGGCCTCGCTGCGCCGGTTTGCCCACTATGATTACTGGTCGGACAGCGTGATGCCCTCGGTCCTCGAGGATTCCGGGGCCGACCTGCTCACCTTCGGTATGGGGGAGCACCAGACGGGCGAGATCGCAAAGCGGCTTGCAGCGGGGGAGAAGATCTCCGGGATGACCGACATCCCCGGCACCTGCTACCTCACCGACAGCTTCGGGCTGCCGGCGGGATATGTCGAGTGCGCGGGCTTTGCCAAGGTCTCCTCGGACAAGGTCGCCTACGCCAAGGCCTGCCGCATCCAGATGGACCAGCAGGACCCGCTGATCGGCAAGCCGGTGGTGCAAAAGCAGCGCGGGCGGTATCTGGTCCAGAATCCGCCCAGCCGGCCGCTCTACCGGCCCGAGCTCGACCGGGTCTACGCGCTGCCCTTCACCCGCCGCTGGCACCCCAGCTACGACGCCCTTGGCGGGGTGCCGGGCCTTGCTGAGGTCGAGTTCTCGATCGCCCAGAACCGGGGCTGCTTCGGCGGGTGCAACTTCTGTGCGATCACCCTGCATCAGGGCCGACGGGTGACCAGCCGCAGCGCCGATTCGATCCTCGAAGAGGGAAAGAAGATCACCCGGAGCCCCCACTTCAAGGGCTACATCCACGACGTCGGCGGCCCGACGGCGGATTTCCGTCTGCCCAGCTGCCGTCAGCAGATGACCAAGGGGGTCTGCCCCGACCGCAAGTGTCTCGCGCCCACCCCCTGCCCGAACCTGCTGGTCGACCACACCGAATACGTCTCGATCCTGCGCCGGCTGCGGGCGCTGCCGGGGGTCAAGAAGGTCTTTATCCGCAGCGGTATCCGGTACGATTACCTGATGCTGGACAAGGATGAGACCTTCTTTAAGGAGCTGGTCGAGCACCATATCTCGGGCCAGCTCAAGGTCGCGCCGGAGCATTGCGCCCCCGCGACGCTGGCCGCGATGGGCAAGCCCCGGATCGAGGTCTTCAACCGGTTTGTCAAGCGGTTCTACGAGCTCACCAAGCAGGCGGGTAAAAAGCAGTATCTGGTGCCCTATCTGATGAGCAGCCACCCCGGCTGCACGCTGAAGGACGCGGTGATCCTGGCCGAGTACCTCGCCGACCACCATATGAAACCGGAACAGGTGCAGGACTTTTACCCCACACCGGGTACTGTCTCGACCTGTATGTTCTATACCGGTCTTGACCCCTACACCCTCAAGCCGGTCTATGTCGCAAAATCCGCCGAGGAGAAGGCGATGCAGCGGGCGCTGCTGCAGTACTACGAGCCGCGCAACCGGGATAAGGTGCGCCGCGCGCTCGAGCTTGCCGGCCGCAGGGATCTGATGGGCAAGCTGCTGGGCGCGCCGCAGCATGAGGGACGCGGCCATGCCGCCCCGCCCGCGCGGCAGAAACAGGCGATGGGACGGCAGAAGACTCAGCGCAGAGAGGAGAAGCAGGGCAGATGGCAGCAAGGCGCAGGCGCGGCAAGAAGAAAAAGCCGCTGAAACGGTGGCTCTCGCTGGGGCTGCTGGCGCTGCTCGTCGCCTTCAGCGGGCTGATCACCGCAGGGGAACACTACGGCTGGCCGCTGCCCCGCTGGAGCGAGATTGAGACAGCGCTGGGAATCAACGACGCGCCAACCGTCGCGACCGACAGCCCGACCGCCATCTACTTCATCGATGTGGGGCAGGCGAACGCGACGCTGATCCGGCAGGGCGAGGAGTACGCGCTGATCGACGCGGGCGAGATCGGGGAGGGCGACCGGCTGGTCGAATACCTCAAGGCCGCGGGGGTCACCCGGCTGCGCTGCGTCGTGATGACCCATCCGCACAGCGACCACATCGGCGGGATGCCCGAGGTGCTCGCCGCCTTTCCGGTGGATGAGTTCTTACTGCCCGATTTCAGCCTGCTGGATCAGACGCCCTCGAGCGATATTCTCGCAAAGACCCTCGCAGCGCTCGAGACCCAAAAGCAGAACGGCTGCAAGGTTGAGACCGCGGCGCGGGGGATGAAGATTCCGATCGGCGAGGGTGAGCTGCGGGTGCTGCTCGCCGGCATCGAGACGGATAACGCGAACAACCTGTCGGTCTGTACCAAGTTTGTGGCCGGCGGTTTCTCCTGCCTCTTTACCGGCGACGGGGAGAAGAAGGTCGAGGAAGAACTGCTCGCGGTGGAACCGGATCTGCGGGCCGACGTCTTTCTCGCCGCCCACCACGGCAGCCGCACCAGCAACAGCGAGGAGTTTCTCGCGGCGGTGCGGCCTGGGACGGTCGTCATCTCCTGCGGGATGGACAACAGCTACGGCCATCCCCACGCCGAGGTGGTCGACCGGTTTGAGGCGCTCGGCGCGGCGGTCTACCGCACCGACCAGCAGGGCAGCATCCAGCTCACCGTCGATACCGACGGCGCGGTCACGGTGACCTGCGCGCGGGAAGGGGAGGTTTCTTAGTTGTTCTGGAATATCGATCGCATTGAAGAGGGGATCGCGGTGCTGATCTCGGAGGAGGGCAAGCAGTATCAGCTGCCCGCCGACCGGCTGCCGCAGGGCGCCGCAGAGGGCGACTGGGGCAGGCTGGAGGGTGGCATTTTTCTCGCCGACCCCATCGAGACCGAAAAGCGGCGCAGCATGGTGCGCGGCCTGCTCGACGACCTGCTGGGCTGAAAGCGTATTTCTTAACAATTTTTTAATTCTGAAAACGGCTGTAATAATTCCCGCTCCGTCCGCGTTCTTATGGGTAAGAGAGCAAAAAACAAACGGACGGGAGGGCTCGCTATGTTTTCACAGGTTCTGCTTTTTTCGGTGTTTGGCGTTGTTTGTCTGCTGTTCAGCGTCAGCGTGCTGGCGGCGGCCGGAAGCGAGGACCCGCAGGAGATTGCGGGCCGCTGAAAAAGAGAATAAAAGCAGGGCGTGCAGTTTTGCTGCATGCCCTGCTTTTTTATGCTTTCATACCCCGCTGTTGAGCAGCACGAGGTTGGTGTCGCTGGAAAAGCTCTGGAAGTTGTACAAAACCAACAGATCGTCATAGCCCTCCCGCTCGATCAGCTCGTCGACGGTCGCGTCCCGCAGGTACCGCAGGTCCACCACGTCGATCTGGGCATAGTTGTTCAGCAGGAAGGGAATCAGGCTGTTGGCATAGCTGTCCTTGATGATCATCAGCTTGCCCTCGCCGCTGCCGGCAATCCGGCAGAAGCCGTTGTTGCCGTACAGGAACATCGCATACTTGTCCCGCACCGCAAGCTTGTCGGTCTCATAGAGGTTCACCGTCCGGTCGGCGAGCTTCTGGTAATCCGCCTCGCTCATGCTGCCCGCCGCGTAGGCGTCCTCGACCGCCTGCCGGGTTTCGGGATCCACCAGCTGGAGAATCGTCATCTCGGCGTCCAGACCCGGATAATAGGTCAGCTGGTCGGCCACCGCGTTGTACTGCTTGCTTTTGCTGTACAGGGTGCCAAAGAAGTCCTCCACCACCTCGGCGGTCAGCCCGTCGAGGGAGAGCGGTGTTTTGCCCACCGCGGCCGCGTAGTCGAGGTAACCGTAATAGGCGCCGAGGGTGGTCCAATGGTGGTCGGTGCGGTAGAACAGGTATTCGTCGGCATGGGCGCTAAAGGTGTCGGTCAGATCGAGAAGATCGGCGTTCTCGCCCAGCGCGTCGGCGATCTGCTCCATCCAGGGGCCCTCCTCCACAAAGGGGGCGCCCGCCGGCAGCAGGCGGGTGAGAATCGTATCGGCCGAGGGCACGATCATCACCTTCGCAAGGCCCGGGTGCCGGGCCGCAAAGGTGGACAGCGCATTGATGTTCGCCTCGATCTGCAGCCCGCTCGTCGCGGCGTTTTGCAGGGTGAAGAACTTCTGGTACATCGTCCCCTCATCGCCGTAGACCACCCCGTTGTTCTCGACCTTGAGCAGCAGGCTCTCGGCCCGGCTCTTGAGGCTGATCCAGCCGTCCCGGCCGAGGAACTGATCGTTGATATACTGCTCATACAGGTAGGAGAACTTCTTGTTTTCCTCGGTGGCCAGCAGGTTGGAGACGGTCAGGGTCGGCTTCTGGGCAAGGGTGCGGTTTTCCAGCTCGCTCTCCTTGCGGTCATTGACGGTGCTGTCGGCAATCGCGTAGATCACAAGGAAGGCGAAAAAGAGCAGCACAAGGGGGTAGCGCAGCAGCGCTTTGCATTTCTCTCTCATCTTCTCGTCCCCTCTCAAAACCGGAAATAGATAAACGGGTTATAGGTGCTGTCCACGAGATAGGCCACCGAGATGAAGAAAACGGCGGCCAGCACCGCGATCCGCAGCAGCCGGCTCTTGCGGCTGATCCAGCTGTAAAGCCGCCGGGGCAGCGCGGTGCTGCACAGGCAGCCGATCAGGATCGCCACCCCGTAGTTGCGGACAAAGTAGAGCGCCGGGACGCCGCCCTGCGGCCAGAACAGCCGGGAGAAGAAGGTGATGATGTCCGCCATGCCGGTGTCCACCGCGAACAGGCCCCAGCCGAGCACGATGAAGAGCAGCGCGTACAGGTGCGGCCAGACACGGCCTTTCTGCAGGTGCTTGTAGAGAAATAGCTTTTCGATCGTCAGCAGCACGAAGTAGTAAAAGCCCCACA
>CALXBG010000034.1 GCA_944386485.1 uncultured Pygmaiobacter sp.
TTCGATGGGCAACTGGAAGAACCCATCATCACCATCCAGAGCACGCCCCGCGCATACGGCCATGTGACAGTTGGCAAGTCGTGGCGCAAGGGACAGGAACACCGCCATGAGCTGAACATCGGAGCCGGAACGCTTGACCGGCCTATTGAAAACACGACGGCGACGCTTCTGCACGAAATGGTGCATCTCTGGAATCTGCAAAACGGTATTCAGGATTGCAGCCGGGGCGGGGCGTACCACAACAAAAAATTCCGGGATGCAGCCACCTCACGCGACCTGTCCATCGGCTACGACCCGCGCATCGGGTGGAGCATCACAGAACCGACCGAAGCCCTTTGCGATTTCATCATTGAACAAGGCTGGACGGATATTTCTATGAACCGGATTGAATGGAGCTGCACGCCGCGCGGTACAGGAAACGGAAATGCCGCCGGAACCACACCACCGCCAAAGCCGAGCCACACCCGCAAATACATTTGCCCCCGCTGCGGCAACAGCGTGAGAGCCACGAAAGAGGTTCACATCCTTTGCATGGATTGTAATTTGCCGATGATTCCGGCGTAAAGAGAAAGCCTGCCGATAGATCATCGGCAGGCTTTCTTTGAATGTTTTTTTGAAAAGTACACATCAAAATTGAACAGAGAGTTTGCCTTACCCCCTCACATCTGTCCCCAAACCATTTTGTATCCGTCCCCCAATTCAAATTTTATTCCTTAGGGAACAGGTGCCGGTTCGGGCCTACCTCCGATTTCGGCGTCTCCTCCATCAACCGCCCAGCTGCCATCACCAGGAACTACGTCGGTAATGCTACCAGCGCCACCTTCATTGGGATTGCTTCCAGTACCAACATTGCTGCCACCGCCTGTGGTCCCGCCTCCCGTAGAGGTCGAGCCACCTGTGGCGCCACCCGTGCTACCACCACTTGCAGTACCGTCTCCAGTAGAGGTCAAACCATTGTTGCTTGGAGCAACATACTTCGTTACCGTGACCGTGTAGGTCGCCGTCAGGCCATTGTACTCAACAGTAATGGTTGCTGTGCCCGCCTTCACGCCCTTTACGGTGAAGCCGGCCTCGCCTTCGGTTGTGCCGACCACAGTTGCCACACTCTCGTCGCTGGACGTGTACTTTACATCAGCCGCGACAGCGGGGGATGCTTCCTCGGGGGAGGTGTAGACCTGCACATTTGCAGAGTTGCCGACATACAGCTTGCCGCCCTCTGAGGAGAGGGTGATGCCCGTGGCCGCCGTAGAAACAGTAACCTTTGTCTCGGTTTGTGCGGCGGTTGCACCGAAGCCCGCCGCCTTGATTTTAATGGTGCACTCGCCCTCGCCGACCGCTGTCACCGTGCCGTCCTCGCCGACCGTGGCGACCTGCTCGTCGCTGGATTCATAAGTGAGCGCCACGCCGGTGGCAGCTTCGGGAAGAACCGACGCGCTCAGCTCGGCAGTCTCCGTTTTGCCAAGCTGCAATTCCAGCGCTTCGGGCGCGTCCACGTCCGTGACGCCAACGCCCACGACCACATGGCAGCTCGCCGAGAGCTTGCCGTTCTTGGCAGCGGCGGTGATGTCTGCCTCGCCCGCAGCAACGGCGGTCACCGTACCCTCTGCGTCTACTGTCGCGACCGCCTCGTCGCTGCTCGTCCAAACCAGCGTCAGCTTTCCGGCAGCTTCGGCCAATTCTTCCTCACCGACCTCTTCCTCGGCGGTGTACTCAACCGTCAGCGCTTCACTTTCACCCACTTCCAGCTCCAAACTCTCCGGCAGCGAAACGCCTGTAATCTGCACGCCGCAGGCGGTCAGGCAAAGCACTAATGCGACGGTAAAAACTGCCGCAACCCACCTTTTCCAATTCATAACCGATACCTCACATCCATCATTTGAGAATTTAATAATATTATAGCATTCCCTCTGCATGCAGTAAAGAATTTTCGTGCTTATACGCACGATTTTGTACTTAAAATACAGGTATGCTTTTCGTGTATTGATGCACGAAAGGAAGCGGTACTTGTGCGGCTGCAAGATGCTATCCGGTTTCGTATTTTGGAGCTGGCAAAAGAACGGAAATGGTCTGTCAACAAATTGGCCGAGCGTTCCGGGATTGCCCCCAGCAGCTTAAAGCGGACGGTAAAGCCCTACGCGACGATAAAGAACACCTCTACGGAAACGATTCAGAAACTTTGTTATGGCCTTGATATTCCTTTTCGGGAATTTTGGAACAGCGAACTGTTTGACAACTTGGATTATGAAGATGAAGAATGACGGGGCGATTAGATCGCCCCGTCATTCCTTTTAATCCCCATCGGTGTAATAGTATGCCTGAAAAATCTTGTCAATCCCCGTTCCGTCCCGCAGCAGAAACCTGCCGGGGATGGCAGGCAACAGCGCCGCGCTGCCATCGTCCAAGACACACATACTGCTTGCCGTGTCGGGGAGTTTGGCGCTCAGCCGCAGGTCGCACAGCGTCTTGATGTCGCCCGGAAGATTCTGCACAGAAGTGCGCTGATTGCCGAACACCAGCGAAATTCCGGCAAAGCGTCCCAACCGGGCAAGGTCAATGAGTTTTTCCAATGTCTGCGAAGCCAGCGCCTTGCGCTCCTTGCTGCTGCCGTTCAGCAGGGCGGCAGTCTCGTCGATAAAGAGGATGATGCGCCGCATATCATGCCCCTGTGCATTGTACTCAACGATGTTGGCGCAACCGTTGGCAAGGAACAAATCGCGCCGTGCATTCATCTCTGCGCCGATTTCATCCAGCGCGGCAAGCAGGCTGGAATAGTCCAGCAGCAGCGTTACTCTGTCCCGTACAGCGGCATAGTCCGCGCCCTGCTTTGCAAGGTCGGCCAGAAATACATCCGCGCCCTTTTCAAGTGACTGTACAATCATGAGCAGGAGCATCTGGCTCTTGCCCATTCCGGTACAGCCCGCGCAAATCAGATGCGGAATTTTGGCAAGGTCGATAGAAACCTGTCCGGCGGGGTCTTCTCCCAAGACCAGCTCAAAATCCTTTTTGGAAAGATATTCCGGTTTCCAGAGAATTTTTGTCGGCAGCGACACATCGCCGGGCGCGCAGAGCAGTACCACTTCACGGCGGCTTGAACCTTCGCGGGCTTCTAAAATGTAGAGATTCAGCGCGGTTTCCAGCCGCGCCTTATTCTCTTCCCATTCCGCGCGGGGAAGACCCTTGCTGTAAAAATGGAGTTCCACCAGTTTGTCACGGATTTCCCGGTATTCCGTCAGGACGGGCGGTTCTCCGGCGCTGTTTGCCCAGCCGATGCGAAGAAAATCTTCGTAATACTGGCGGGCGTGCGGAACACGCCCCAGCCAATAGGTCACAGCCGCCAAAACGGCCAGAGCCGCAGCGGAATATCCAATGGCCGCGACCTGCCAGAGAATGGGCAGCATATACCGCCCCGGATGGCACAGCCATCCGGTCAGCAGCAGGACGGCAAGCGCAGCAGACAGAAAAATCGTGCGTTTGCGGCGGTCGTATCGAATGTTTTTTACCCCGTTCAAAAAGACGACCGCCATATAGTGGCGCTCGGTTTTTCTGCGGAGCATCTCTTTTTCAGTTGTCATTTACTTCTCCTTTTTCGCTGTGGGGCGGCAACAGATAGACGCGCTGCCATGCCCCGGTGGTGGGATTGCGGATGTAATCAGTACCGGGGTCATCCAGACAGGCGTACACCCGGCGATGGGTCAGATAGGCGTCCAGCGCGGCGGCGTCATAGCCTTTGCTGACGCTGCACAGGTCGCCCATGGACAGAGGGGAGACAATCAGCACGGTGGTGTAGCAGGCTACCGCGTCCGAATATCGGGCGGGCAGCGTGCAATACGCCCCGCACAGGTAGCGGCAAAAATCGTACCACGGAAACTGCCCGAGGTAGTTGATAAGGACAAGCGTATTTTCCGCGCAATAGCCGTCCCACGGGCGGGTATAGTCGCTGACAACATAGGTATCCTCTGTGTGCACGTAAAGCGTGTGCATCTGTTTGAGCGGTAGGTTGGCTTCAATGTACAGGACAGTCATATCCCGCACAAAACTGCGGTAGCGCCTGCTCATCATGGCAAACCGCGTCTGCCGGATGTGCGCCGGGTGATATACCGCCTGCGGGTGCAGCATGAGGATTTCCGCGTCGCTTTTTCCGGCGCTGATGGCCGCAACGATTTCCGCATTTGCGTCGGTCTTTTTCTCGTCCTCGGCTGCTGCCCTTTTGCCCGTGGGCAAATCGCCCCATTCCCAAAACCCGGCCTCGGAATCCGGCAATTTTTCACCAAGTTTTTCGGGATGGTGTTTGTACCACTCGCCGCTTGTGTCTTTTGTGATATATTTGAGGACAGAGGGCGTATTAGCTCTGCACGGCTGCAAGGCGGCGTGCGGAAAATACTGATAGATTTGTCTCCCGGTCGCCTCATTGCGCCAGTAGGTTACGATATGGCCGTGTGGTGTATGCTGGTATTGCTCATCAACAGTAAGGCTTTGTTCACGGATTCCTGCCATAAAGGTAATGCGTCCGGCTTCTAACTCTTTTTGGAGCAACGCCGTGATGCCGTCCCGCGACATATCCACGCCGTGCTTTTCCGGGTTGTTTTGCGTGATGAGCCAGACACGGGCTTTCTCGCCCAGCACCCCGATGCCCTTTCCGGTTTGTCGGTCAACGGCTTCTGTCTCGTTGGCTATGCCGTCAAAATCTTTTGCCCGCGCCAATTTCTCACCCCCTTTCCCGAGGTTTATCTCAATGATTTCCGGACTATCTCAATGATTTCCGATGTCATTGAGATGGCGTAAACCCTGTATTTATCAGGGTTTACAGGCTTATCTCAATATCTCAATGTGGCCCGCAAGTAATATTCCCCACCTGCGGCGGGGCCCCGCTTGCGGGCCGCCCATTGGGTCGCATGGGGTTGCGCAGGATCCGCGTAAGGCGACCCTGCGCAGCCGCCATGCCCGGTTAACCGTCCATAGCGGTAATGCCGGTGGCCGTGGCCTTGAGGCAGACCGCGTCAATGCCGTGCTGCCCCTTGACATAGCTGGGGTAGATGCCGACTGTCAGACCTGCAAACCGTACCAATCTGTCCAGCGCATCTTCACCGAGCAACTGCTTGCCGGGAATTTTGACATCCAGCTTATCTCCTGCAAAGCCGCTACAAGTCACCGTGTAGGTGTAACCCAGCAGGTTGTCCGTGCGCTGTCTGTCGATGTACTCATAATACGGACGCACACCGCACAGACGCAGTTTTGCACCGAGGGTCGCCGGGTCTACGATGACCTGCTTAATAGTGCTGTTGGTCAATTTCATGATTTATCATCTCTCTTTCTGCCGATTTATCGGCAATTTTTATAGGATTTTGCCCCTATGACCCCATTTTCTTCGTTTTTCGGGGTAAAACAAGAAAATTTCTCTGTCCCTAGAAATATTTTTTCAGACAGCAAGACCCCCGCTGATCATCAGCGGGGGTCTGTATTTCCCTATGCGATTTTTAGTAGTCGTCGTAGTCTCCGGTTTCTTTTATGTCACCCGGAACTTCGTCAAAGCCGTCACTGTACCCGGCTTCATAACCAGCCTGATAGCCCTCGTCATACGCGGCGGTGTATTCGTTCTCCTGCACCTCGTTCTGGCCTGCACTGTAACCCTGCTCATAGCTCCTTTTCCGTTCGGACGCAAACTTTTCCTCACCCGCAAGAAGTCCGGCAGCATA
Organism: uncultured Pygmaiobacter sp.; assembly: GCA_944386485.1. Taxonomy (GTDB): domain Bacteria; phylum Bacillota; class Clostridia; order Oscillospirales; family Ruminococcaceae; genus Pygmaiobacter. Next base: position 5,694 of record CALXBG010000034.1, read on the forward strand.
GCCCTCTTGATAGGCGGTTTTGTCGTCCACCCGGTAGTCACGGCTGTTGTCCGTCACGGTGATGTAGACTTCCGGGGAGCTGCCCAGCTCAAACTTGGCTCTGGCTTTTCGCTTTTTCTTTTCATCCTTATCCCACTCCCGAAGCAGCACATCCCAGTCGATACCACGCTGTCTGCTCTCCGTGTTGAACGGCAGCATGGATGGGCTCATAAACGCTGCTTTCGCCATGCTCATTTTGCTGTCCACAATTTGTATTTTCTCGAAGTAAGAGTCCGGCAGCATGTGCTTGATTTCATATAGAGCTTTTGCCCGCAGCACGGGGAATGAATATCCGTTGCCCATCCGGCTTAGCCGTTTGATTTGTCCGTTGATGGCCTCGGTGTAACCGTTGGTATACGGATAATCGAAGTAGTTAAAGATTTCATCGTACCATTGATGAACGGTGCGAATGAACTTTTGGATTTCCCGCAGTTTTTTCGGGATTTCTTTCTCCCATTCTTCATGCTTTTTCTGCGCGCTTCGTCGGGTTTTCGCTATATAAATACAACGAAAACCTTCCTTGATTTTTTGCAACTGACCGAACAGCGGGCTTGTCTGACTGAACTCTAACAACTCTGCAATTTCGGACTTTGTCAGCTCTCTCTGATTGCTTCGCAGCAGCTTCAACGCTTTCTGTGCTCCCACTCCTGTCGGGCGCTTCTTTTCTCCTTCCAAACCTCGCTTCCACTCGTCCATGATATGACGGTTCAAGCACTGCATGACATGAAAACGGTCTATCACCACGGGAACGCCCGGAAGACAATACTGTACCGCTGCACGGTAGCCCTGATACATATCCGTGACGACCGCCTTTATTCTTTCCGGCCGCTGCATAGATTCCAAAAAGCCCGTGACAGTTTTATCTGTACGGTCTGCCAGCATATCTATCAGTCGGTGATTAACAATGTCGGTAAAAACCGCCCGCTCTCTGCCGTTCACATGAGCTTCGTCGATTCCAAGGATTTCAGGCGCATAAGCGGCCTCTCCCGTCTCCATCTCTGCCACATAGGCCTTAAAAATCCTCTCGACAGTTGGCGTCGACACTTTGTTCATTGCAGCTACCGCAGAAAAATTGTGTGCCAGCCGAACCTGGAAAATTAGCTGAGCCTTAAAGCGGCGCGTCAGCTTTCCATCTTCATCCACAAAGGGCGTTGTATCCGAAAAGGTTTTCTTGCACTTTTTACAGCGATACCGCCGACAATGGATGTGCAGTTCGACCGCGCTGCCGCATATCCCGCAGTCGCGCGTTATCTTTTCCCATTTTCCATGCACAACGACTTCACGCCCGCCGCAGTTTGGACAAGGGGGAATCTCTTTGCTGGTCGTTTCCAGATGGTATGCACAATCGCCCGTGTCCGGGTTGATTTGATAGTGCGTTGCGGTATAGCCGTCCAGCCGTATGTCCATTTTTTTCGCAACTCCCTTGCGATTTGATAGTTTCATTATATCAAACCACACAGAAAGTTAAATACCCTCCCCGCAAAGCAAAAATTTCTTTTCCCATTTTGCGTATTTTTTGTCTATGCCTCCAGCGCGGTGAGCAGCACCTTGTGGATCTGCTCTTTGGTGCAGCGCCCCTCGTGCAGCTTTTGCTCGCCCAGAAAATAACAGGGAACATAGTAGTAATCATACTGGTCGGCCAGTTCAGGCTGTTCGGTCTCGTCGATCTGCCGCACCGGCACCTGCCGCAGCCGCGGATCTTCGTTGCAGAGTTCCTCTGTGTACTGCAATGCCATTTTACAATGCGGACATCCGCGCATCACAAACAAGGTCAATTCCCTCATTGCATCCGCCCTCCTTTTTCTTTATTATATCACCCGGCAAGGTATAATTTTCACCTTCCAAAAAATTTTTCCGTTTTTTGGTAAAATGTCCGCAAAACGACAACAGCCGCTTAACAAGATGAACTTTTTGTGTTACAATACTGAAAAATTCTCAAACATCAGCGGGGAGGTGAACTGATGCGCGAATTGTACGGGACAACCGCCTGCGCCGGCTTGGCGCTGGGACCGGCAAAGGTCCTGTTGCGCCGGTATTCTCCCCTCGAGCGGATTGTGCAGGAGCCCTTGCGGGAGACCTCGCTGTTCGAGGCCGCGGTTGTGGTGGCGAAGGATGAGATCTCCAAGCTGGTCGAACGCGCATCAGACCAGGACAAGGCGATTTTCACCTTCCAGATCGAGGTGCTCAGCGACCGCGGATTGCTCGATGAGATCCTCGGTTATATCGCCACCGGCACCGGCGCAGCCGCCGCGGTGGAGCGGGCGGCCGGAATTTATGCGGCCAAGATCCGCAGCATCCCGGACGAGTATCTCGCCCAGCGGGCGGGGGACATTCAGGACGCCTGCCGCCGGGTGGTGGATATTCTGGACGGACGGCCCCGGGAGCGTTTGGTTCTCACCGAGCCCTGCATCCTGCTCGCAGACGAGTTGCTGCCCAGCGATCTGATCTCGGTCGACCGCAGCCTGCTGCTGGGAATCGTGACCGCCGGGGGATCCACCCAGAGCCACGCGTCGATTATCGCCCGGACCTTCGGTATCCCGGCGATCGTGCTGGCCGGCCCGGAAATCCTGTCGGTCGCAGACGGAACCTCCTGCGGGCTCGACGGCGCCCTCGGCCAGATCATCATTGATCCGGATGAGGCTACCTATGCCCGCTGCGCCCATCGGATCCATCTGTCCCGCCGCCGCAGTCTTTCGCTGGAAAAGCTGCGGGATCCCCCCTGCGTGACCCGGGACGGGGAACGGGTATGGCTGTTTGCCAACTGCAGCGGCCCGGAGGACATTCAAAAAGCCGTTGACCTGGGTGCTGAAGGGGTCGGTTTGCTCCGCAGCGAATTTCTCTTTCTGGGTGGCGCGCTGCCCGATGAGGAACAGCAGCTCTCATTTTACCGTGACTGCCTGCGGGCGGCCGGTGGGCGGCCGGTGACCATCCGCACCCTCGACATCGGCTCGGATAAGACGGTTGCCGGCCTGACGGCGGAGGAGCCCAATCCTGCGCTGGGGCTGCGTGGTGTGCGTTTTTCTCTAGCGCGGGAGGACCTCTTCTCCATCCAGCTGTCCGCCCTGTTGCGGGCCGGTCTGGAGGGGCCGCTGCGGGTGATGTTCCCGATGATCGCCTCGCCCGAGGATCTCTCCCGGGTGATGGGGGTCGTTGAGACGGTGCGACGGCAGTTGACCGAACAGCAGGTTCCCTTCTCGGACAAGGTCTCGTTCGGCATCATGGTTGAAACCCCGGCCGCGGTGCTGATGGCCGAAGAACTTGCGCGGGAGGCCGCCTTTTTCAGCGTTGGGACCAATGACCTGACCCAGTATCTGCACGCGGCGGATCGGGTCAATCCCGCGGTACAGGCCTATTTCACCCCCGACTCCCCCGCCGTGATGCGGGCGCTGCGGATGGTGGTGGAAGCTGCCGGGCGTCATCGGATTCCGGTCTCAATCTGCGGTGAATCCGCCGGGGATCCCGATACCGCGCTGCTCTATGTCCGCGCGGGAATCCGGCAGCTGTCCCTCGCCGCCCCCTCGCTGCTTGAGGTCAAGGCCCGGCTGATGGATGAGAATATTTTGATGGGTTAAAAATCATGCCGGTTTTACCGGCAGTAAGGAGACAATATGGCAGATTATGTAATCATCACCGATTCCACCGGAGATCTCTCCTCCTCCCTGGTCGAGGAAATGGATGTTACGGTACTCCCGATGGAGTTCACCCTTGCGGGGAAAAACTTTCGCAATTATCCCGACAACCATGAGCTGTCGGCGGAATCGTTCTATGCTCAGCTGCGCTCCGGCGAGATGGCGACCACCGCTCAGCTGAACACCACTACTTATATCGAGGCGGCAATACCCTTTCTCGAGGCAGGCCAGGACGTGCTGTTTTTGGTCTTCTCCTCGGGGCTGTCGGGCAGCTATAATTCCAGCCGGATTGCAGTAGAAGAACTGCGCGAGCGGTTTCCTGAGCGGAAGATCCGCACCGTCGACACCCTCGCCGCCAGCATGGGTGAGGGTCTGCTGGTCTGGCACGCGGCAATGCGGCGCAAGGCGGGCGAGAGCCTGGACGCGGTGGCAAACTGGACCGAGGCCAACCGCAACCGGCTGTGCCATTGGTTCACGGTGGACGACCTGCATTTCTTGCGGCGGGGCGGCCGGGTGAGCGGCGCGGCAGCGGTGATGGGCACCATGCTGAACATCAAACCGGTGCTGCACGTCGATGACGAGGGGCACCTGATCCCGATGGAGAAGGTGCGCGGCCGCCGTCAGAGCCTGGACGCGCTGGTACGGCATCTGGATGAGACCATTGCCGAGGGTGAGAACCGCACCATCTTCCTCAGCCACGGGGACTGTGCCGAGGACGCTGAGTATGTCGCCTCCAAACTGCGGGGCCGCCATGGAATCGAGCGGGTGGAGATCAACTTCATCGGACCGGTGATCGGCGCCCATTCCGGTCCCGGCACCGTTGCGCTGTTCTGGATCGGCAGCAAAAAATAATTGGATAGGAAGAAGAGGCCACACCCGAAGGTGTGGCCTCCTTTTTGTCCTCAATCCACCGGACCCTCCCAGTCCTGTGCCGGTTCCGCCGCCAGCGCCCGCAGCGCAGCACGGTCGGCGATCAGATAGCCCCGCGGCAGTTTTTGCAGCAGTCCACGATCGACAAAGTCCCCCATTGTCTGTTGAAGGTGCCGGTAGCTAACCCCCAGAAACTGACATGCGTCGACATTCCGTACCAGATACCGATCCTCCCGTGCCGCGCGCAGCAGAAAGAGGGCCAGCCGGTTGGCCAACGGATAAGCTTGCGCCTGTGCAAGGGTCCGCGCGCGCAGCCGCTCTTTCTTTGCGAGGATTTCACACAGCCGCCGCAGAAAAACCGGATCGCACAGCAGCTGTTCGCGGCAGCGGTTAAGATCGAGCGCAAACAGCCAGCAACGCTGCTGCGCCTGCGCCGAGACCGCCGTTTGACGCGGACAAAGCAGTTCGAGCTCCCCGAGAAAGCAGGGTGCACGCAGCAGGTCAAGGGTGACCACCTTGCCGTTGGCTAGTGTCTGGGATAGTTTTACTTCTCCCCGCACCAGATAGAAGAGCCGGTCGGGCAACTCGCCCTGACACAGGATTTCCTCTCTGGGGTCCGCCTGCCAGAGGGTAATGTGCGGCGCAGGGTCAAAGGAGAAAAGCGCCCTCAGCCCCGTCTCCTCGTACAGCCGCTGTTGCAGGGCCGGATCCCGCAGTTCCTTCATTCTGCCCCTCCTTTTTTGTTTTTTCGGAGAAATCTCCTAGTTTTCTTTTTTCTTTTGTTCTACAATAAACCCAACAAAACCGCAAAATCAATCCGGAAAGGGTGTATTTTATGGAAAAGATCAAGATGATTCTCGACTGTGACACCGGCCATGACGACGCGATTGCGCTGATGGTTGCCGCCCGGCACCCGGCCATCGAACTGCTTGGGGTAACGGTAGTCGCCGGAAACCAAACCCTCGACAAGACGCTGCCCAACACCCTCAAGGTCTGCCAGGCGGTCGGCATCGATTGCCCGGTTTACGGCGGAATGTCGCTGCCGCTGGTCCGCGATCAGATTACCGCCGGCGATGTCCACGGCGAGAGCGGACTGGACGGCCCGGTCTTTCCCCCGCTGACCCGTACTGCCGAGCCCGAACATGCGGTACAATACCTCATCCGCACCCTGATGGCCTCGGACGGGGACATCACCCTCGTGCCGGTGGGCCCGCTGACCAACATTGCCGCCGCAATGCGGCTTGAGCCGGCGATCCTGCCCAAAATCCGGCAGATCGTATTGATGGGCGGCGCCTATGGACTGGGCAATACCACCCCGGCGGCGGAGTTCAACCTTTATGCCGATCCCGAGGCCGCGCATATTGTCTTCTCCTCCGGTGTGCCGCTGGTGATGATGGGACTGGACCTGACCAACCAAACCGTCTGCACGATGGACATCATCGAACGGATGGAGGCGCTGGGCAACCGCGCCGGCAAGCTGTTTGGCGAGATCATGCGGTTTACCTTCAAGACCCAGCAGGAGGTCAACGGTCTCGCTGCCGGACCGGTTCACGATGTCACCTGTGTGGCCCTGCTCGCAGCGCCCGAGCTGTTTACCCTGAAGCCCGCCCATGTTGAGATTGACCTCTCCCACGGTCCCTGCTACGGCCGGACGGTCTGCGACTTCGTGCTTCGTCACGGCGGAAAGGTCAACTGCCAGGTTGGTATCACGCTGGACCGGGAAAAATTCTGGGATCTTGTCGCTGAAACCCTCGCGCGATACGAGTAACCTACAAGTAAATATCGATAGAAAAACCGCCCGCAAGACCAGATGCTTGCGGGCAGTTTTTTATTTCAGCGCAACGATCTTTGAGCGCAGCGGCCGGGGCAAAATTTCCTCTTCCGGGTCCGGCCATCCAAAAGCCGCCGCGCCGCAGATGACCAGCTGCGGGTCAAACCCAAACTGATCGAGCAGCGCGATGAGATCGGGCGCATCTTCCAATGTCGCGAACTGATCGACCCAGACCGACCCCAGCCCCAGGCTCTGCGCGGCGAGCATCATGTTTTCCAGAATACAGCCAGCGTCGGCCCGCCGCTCGAGATTTTCCCGCCGGTCGAGCACCAGCACCACCAGCGGCGCGCCGAAGAAATCGTGGTCTGCCGGCACGCCGCCGATATGCCGCGCGGTCAATGCTGCCAGCGCGCCGCGCGCATCCGGACCGACCTTGCACAGCACAAAACTCTGTCGATCCCAGGCGTTCGGCGCGCAGCGTCCCGCCTGCAAAATTTCCTGCTCAACTGCGGGGGGAATCTGCCGGTTCAGATAGGCCCGCACGCTGCGGCGCGAACGGATCGTCTCCAGCACCGGGTTGTCCTCACTCCGCATGGGCCGCGGTCTTGAGGGCGAGCTGGACCAGATCGTCCATCGTATGGGCGGGGTCGCGGTCGGGCAGATCGACAAAGATCTCGTTGCCGTTCTCGTCGTACCGGATCCCGGTGGTGATGCCGACCATCATCAGCGCGCGGGCGCCAAACTGGGCCGCGGCGGTGTAGAAAGCGGTGCCCTCCTGCTCGGAGCAGAGCATCCCGTACTGTTTCCACATCTTGGACTTATAGGTCTCGTCCCGATAGAGCCGGTCGTTGCAGATGGTGCCGCCGACATAGGTGGTCAGGTTCATCTCTTTGGCAATCCGGTCGGCGGTGCACAGCAGCCCGAAGTCCGCTACCGGGGAGAAATGACCGTTGAACATGTTGTCGTTGATCCCGCTGGTGGTGCTGGTCGCCTGCGAGAGGACAATGTCAAAGTTTTTCATATCCTCCCGATAGCCGCCGGAGGTACCGGCGCGCACCAGAATCTTGCAGCCGTAATCGCGGCAGAGCTCGGTGGCATAGATCAGCATCGAAGGGCCGCCCATACCGACCGCCATCACCGAAACCCGCACCCCTTCATAGGTACCGGTATAGCAATAGGCACAGCGGGTCTTGTTGACCAGAACCGGGTTCTCAAGATAGGTCTCGGCCATATGCTTGGCGCGGTTGGGGTCCCCTACCAGAACAATTCGCTCGGCGATCTCGCCGACCTGGGCGTCATTGTGCATCGTCATCTTGATCTCTCCTTTTTCTTCTTGCAGCTTCGCGGCGCACCGCGTTCCGAATCTGTTTTTTCTATTATACCGCGAAAATCAAAAGGAGGAAAGAAAAAATGCAAAAGGAGCCGTTTCCCTACACAAAAAAAGGAGCTTCACAGCTCCTCCAGACACAATCCGTTTTCGGTCAGATACCGCGCCGTCTCGACCCCGACATACCGGTAATGCCAGGGCTCATATTCCACCCCGGTGAGCTCGGTTTTGTCCTTTGGATACCGCAGCACAAAGCCATACTCCACACAATGCGCCGCGAGCCACGCGAACTCCGGGGTCTCTTCAAACGCTCCGGTCAGATCATCATTCTCGCTGTACCAATTTGCCGAGACGATGTCGGCCGCAAGGCCGAGGTTGTGCTCGCTGGTACCGGGCGCCGCCACGCAGCGCGCCGCCTGCTGCTCGGCCTCCGCCTGCGTGAGGCCCTGTTCCAGATAATAATTGACCTTTCGCTTGTAAAGCGCGGTCTGCCGCTCGACGCTGCGGTAGGTTGAGACAAGGTAAAGGGGCAGCCCCGCATCGGCCGCCCCCTTCAGCATCGCATTGAGCTCCTCTACCGCCCGCGCGTCAAAAAGCCGGTCTTCATAGTTCTCAACCGGCGCGGTTTCAACCGCGAAATCCGCGGGCAGGGGGTGCTCGGCATTGACCAGCAGGGTGCGCCAATCCGCTGCGGGCTGCGCCGCCGCGGCCTGTGCCGGGTGGGAGGAATCCATCTCGTCCTCCTGCGACCCCGGCGAGGGGGCCGGCGAAGGGCTGGGCGTCATCGAGGAGCTCATTCCTCCTGGGGAGGACGCATCACCCATCCCCCAGCACCCGGTCAGCAGCGCACCTGCGAGCACCAGCGCGAGGAGACGAAACCCCATTCTTTTCATTCCGCAATCATCCTTTCCCGGGCCGCCCGGGAAAGGCCGCCCTATCCGAGATTGCCGGTCAGGGTCATCACCGCGCACAGAGCCGCCAGCGGTGCCGTCTCACACCGCAGAATCCGGGGACCGAGCCCCAGAACCACCGCGCCGGCCGCTTTGGCCTGCGCCGCTTCCTCCCCGGAAAAGCCGCCCTCCGCACCGGTGATGATGGCGACGCTGCGCGCTGCCGCCAGCCGGCTATGTAGCGGTGTTCCGGGGGCCAGCGCTTCGCCGCCGCCCTCATAACAGAAGAGTGCGAGGTCATACGCTGCAATCTTTTTGCACAGGCCGTCAAAGGAGACCGCCGCATCGACGGCGGGGATCTTCCCCCGCCCGCTCTGCTTTGCGGCCTCCTTTGCAATCCGGCTCCAGCGAACCAGCTTGACCTGTTCATTTTTGGGTTTGGCAATGCAGAATCGGCTGGTAAAGGGAACAATCCGGGCCGCCCCGAGCTCGGTGGATTTCTGGATAATCCACTCCAGCTTATCCCCCTTGGGCATCCCTACAAATAGGGTGACCTCGAGGGGTGGTTCCGATACGCTCGGGCCGCTGGAAATGATTGCAAGCTCCACCTCATCCGGCGCGGCGCGCACCACCGTCGCCGCATAGTCAACCCCCGCGCCGTCGCAGAGGGTCACCTCGTCGCCGGGAGCCGCCCGCAGCACCCGGGCGAGATGGGCTGCCTCCTCGCCGGATAAAAAGGCGCGCGCGCCCTCAACTCTGTCGGTAAAATATCTGTGGCTCATACCGTTTCTCCCGGATGGCCCGCCAGAATACAAACCCAGCCGTTATCCCGCCGGATCTGGCGCACCACAAGGCCGGTGGCGGCGATCGCGGCGGCGACCTCTTCCTCCCGCTCATCGATGATGCCGCTGGCAATGAACACACCGTTCTGCTCCAGCAGCGCCGGCACCGACGGGGCAAGGCTGATGATGGCGTTTGCCACGATGTTCGCGGTGATGATCTGATACTTCCCGCTCACCTGCTCTGAGAGGTTGCCCACCCGGACACGGAACCGGTCGGCAACCCCGTTGCGCTCGGCGTTCTCCCCTGCGGTACGCACGCACATCGGGTCGATGTCCACCCCGTCGGCTTCCTTCGCACCCAGCAGCAGCGCCGCAATGGCGAGAATCCCGCTGCCGGTGCCGATGTCCAGCATCCGCTCGCCGCCGCGCACCAGCTCGTCCAGCGCCCGCAGGCAGAGCGCGGTGGTTTCATGGGTGCCGGTGCCAAAGGCCATGCCGGGATCAAGCCGCAGCACCACCCGCCCCGGCTTGTCGTAGCTCTCCCAGCTCGGGCAGACGGCCAGCCGCTCGCCCAGTTCCATCGCGTGGTAAAACGCCTTCCAGCCGTTCTCCCAGTCATCCTCCTCGATGCCGGTAACCTTGAGCTCGGCATCCAGCTCGCTGGCCAGCAGCCGCTGGCGCAGCAGTTCGAGCACCTCAGCCGGGTTCTCGTCGGGCGAGAGGTAGAGATGCACGATTACGGTATTGCGGTCCTTGTCCCGCAGTTCCTGCTCGATCAGATCGACATGGGCGATCGCCTCGACCTGCTGCTCGAGATCCGAATAGTCCTCAATATAGATCCCGCCGCCGGCAATGCCGGTCGCGATTGCTTCCGCGGTGTCGGCCTGCGCCTTGGGGACGGTGATGCTGATATCCTTCCACTCCATCTTGCTGCTCCTTTCAGTCCCGCTCTTTTCGGTTGATTCCCAGACGGATTGCCTCGTTTGCCACCGCGTCGGCCACAATGTCGGCTACCCGCCGGTCAAATGCGGTGGGCAGAATGAAGTCGGCCGAGAGCTGTTCGTCCGAAACTGCGGCTGCAATGCCCCGCGCGGCCGCCTCTTTCATGCTGTCGGTGATCCGCGGCGCGCGGACCGCCAGCGCGCCCTTGAAGATACCGGGGAACGCGAGGATGTTGTTGACCTGATTGGGATAATCGCTGCGGCCGGTGCCGACCACCGCCGCGCCGCCGGCCTTCGCCTCGTCGGGAAAGATCTCGGGGGTGGGGTTTGCCATCGGGAAGAGAATCGACTTTTCGGCCATCGTCGCAACCATCTCGCGGGTGACAAGGCCCGGGCGGGAAACCCCCACAAAGACGTCCGCCCCCCGCATCGCGTCGGCAAGATTTCCTTTCAGTCCATCCGGGTTGGTGACCTTCGCCATCTCGGCCTGCGCGGGATTGTTGTCGGGATTGCCGTCCCAGATGATGCCGAACCGGTCAACCAGAACGACGCTGCCCAGCTTCATCTGCAAAATCAGCTTTGCGATCGAGATGCCGGCCGCCCCCGCGCCATTGATGACAATTCGCACGCTGCCCTCCGGCTTGCCGACCACCTTGAGCGCATTGATCAGCGCGGCGCAGAGCACAATCGCGGTGCCGTGCTGATCGTCGTGAAAGACCGGGATGTCGCAGACCTCCTGCAGCCGCCGCTCGATCTCAAAGCAGCGGGGGGCTGAGATGTCCTCGAGATTGATGCCGCCGAAGCTCTTCGCAATCAGCTGCACCGTGCGCACAATTTCGTCCGGATCTTTTGAATCGATGCAGATGGGAAAGGCGTCGATGCCGCCAAATTCCTTGAAGAGAACGCACTTGCCCTCCATGACCGGCATGCCGGCCGCCGGGCCGATGTCCCCGAGCCCAAGTACTGCGGTGCCGTCGGTGACGACCGCGACGAGGTTGCCCCGCCGGGTATAGGTATAGCTGAGTTCTTCCTCCTTTGCGATCTCCTTGCAGGGTTCGGCCACGCCGGGGGTATAGGCGACGGCGAGGTCCGCCATGTTCTCCACCTTTGCCCGGCTGATCACCTCAATCTTGCCCTGCCAATCGCGGTGCGCCGCGAGCGCCTGTTCCCGTTTATCCATCTGCCGCATCTCCCTTTTTGGTTTGTTTTCTCTTCCGGGACGGCCGGTCCCGCTTTTCCGCTCCCTATTATATCAAATCCCGCACCCTGTGAAAAGCGGCGGTGCGGAGAACCGCCCCTTTTGCACTTTTCAGAAAATCTTCAGTTTTTCTTTTTTCCTTCTTCTTTTTTGAGGATTATACTGACTTCATCCCTGCAAAGGAGGGCTGATGCCATGATATCCATAAAAGAGCTTTTGCTGGAGGGTTATGGTGCGCTCTGCTGCTGTGTGCTGCCCGCGCTGTTCTTTCTTTTGCGCCGCACCGAGCGGGGCGGCCGCGGGCGGGCGCTGCTTTTTCTTCTCTTTCTCGGCTACCTCGCCGCCGTCTTTTCAATCACCGGCGCGGGTACGCTGTATGATCTGTTATACCGGGACTTTTTTCTTTCCTTCAACCAGATCAACCCCGTACCCTTTCATTCTCCGTTCCTCTCGGAGGGTTATCTGCTGAACATCCTGCTCTTTGTCCCGTTTGGGCTGTTCGCCGTTCTGCTCTGGCCGGGCCGGAGACATGCGGTGCTGACGGTATGCTGGGGATTTCTCTTCTCCCTTGCCATCGAGTGCAGCCAGCTGTTCAACAACCGGTTCACCGATATTGACGACCTTTCCGCCAACACGCTGGGCGCGCTGGTCGGCGTGCTGCTCGCGTTGGGGCTGCGGCTGCTGTTTGGACGCGGCCGGCACACACAGGCACGGCCTGCCCTTGCACCGGTGCTCTTTTTTGCCGCTGCGTCTCTCGGCCGATTTTTGCTTTTTGACGAGCTGCGCGCCGCCGGGCTGCTCTATGGTTTTTGATCCCAAAAAACGAGAAGCCGGTTTTTCCATTACCCCATCCCGGCATCTTTCCCGGGTGTCGAACGATCCAAAACAAAAAAGAGCGGTGGATTACTCCACCGCTCTTTTTTCTACCGGCGGTTAATTGCCGCCGAACATCTCCTTCAGGGTCTTGAAAAAGCCCTTGCGCTGCTCGTAGTTCTCGTCCTTGAGGGTCTCCTCAAACTTCTTGAGCGCCTCCCGCTGGGTGCGGGTGAGCCGCTTGGGAATCTCAACATTGACCTTGACGTACTGGTCGCCGCGGCCCTTGCCGTTGAGGTACTGGATCCCCTTGCCCCGCAGACGGAAAACCGTGCCGCTCTGGGTACCTTCGGGCACCTTGTACTCGACCTTCCCGTCGATGGTAGGGACAACCACCTCATCCCCGTTGACCGCCTGGGAGAAGGTGATCGGCACCGTCACCCAGACATCGTACTTATCCCGCTCGAACAGGGTGTCGGGCCGGACGGTCACGATGATGATGACGTCGCCGGCGGGACCGCCGTTTGCGCCCTTATCGCCCAGACCCCGCATCGCGAGGCTCTGATCGTCGTCGATACCCGCCGGGATCGTGACCTCAAGCCGCTTGCTGCTCTGTACCCGACCGGTGCCGGAGCACTTGCGGCAGGGGTTCTTGATGATCTTGCCCCGGCCGCCGCAGCGGCTGCAGGGCCGCTGGCTCTGCATGACCCCGAACGGGGTGCGGGTCTGGGTGGTCACCACGCCCCGGCCGCCGCAGTCCGGACAGGTCTCGGGACTGGTGCCCTTTGCCGCGCCCGAACCGCCGCACTCAGGACAGGTGTCCTGATGATTGACGGTGATGGTCTTCTTGCAGCCCTTGGCCGCCTCCATAAAGGAGAGGGCCACCGACACCCGGATATCAGCGCCACGGCGCGGCGCGTTGGGGTTTGCCTGCCGCCGGCCGCCGCCGAAACCGCCGCCGAAAAAGCTGCCGAAGATATCCCCGAGGTCGATGTTGCCGTCAAACCCGGCAAATCCACCGCCGAAGCCACCGCCCGCGCCAGCGCCATAGTTGGGATCGACGCCGGCATGGCCAAACTGGTCATACCGCGCCCGCTTGTCTTTATCGCTGAGCACCTCGTAGGCCTCGTTCACCTCTTTGAACTTCTCCTCGGCCTCTTTGTCGCCGGGGTGCAGATCGGGGTGGTACTTTTTGGCCTGCTTGCGGTACGCTTTCTTGATCTCATCCTCCGAGGCGCCCTTGGCAATACCCAGTACCTCGTAGTAATCGCGTTTTTCTGCCAATGAAAGTCACCTTACCTTGCAGCGGCGCCCTGTGCGCCGCTCTATGTTTGCATCCGCCGGTCCCCCGGCTGCGTTTTACCCGCAAAACCGACAAAGCGCGCCGCTTTGGCAGCGACGCTCTGTCGGTTTTAGGCCTTCTTATTTGTCGTCCTTGACCTCGCGGTAGTCGGCGTCGACGACCCCGTCGTCTGCCTTGCCGGCGTCGGCGCTCTGCGCGCCGGAAGCGCCCTGCTGGGCCTGCGCGGCCTGCGCGGCCTCGCTGTAAACGCGCTGGCTCATTGCGCCAACTGCCTTCTCCAGCTCTTCCTGCTTTGCCTTGATCTGGGCGATGTCGTTGCCCTTGAGCGCCTCTTTCAGCGCATCCTTGGCAGCGTTGATCGCGCTCTTCTCGGAATCGGTCATCTTGTCGCCCATCTCGTTGACCGTCTTCTCGGTCTGATAGACCATCGAGTCGGCAGCGTTGCGGGTCTCGACCTCTTCCTTGCGCTTTTTATCCTCGGCGGCATACTGCTCGGCTTCCTTGACCGCCTTGTCGATGTCGTCCTTGCTCATGTTGCTCGAAGCAGTAATCGTAATGCTCTGCTCCTTGCCGGTGCCCAGATCCTTGGCCGAGACGTGCACGATGCCGTTGGCGTCGATGTCAAAGGTGACCTCGATCTGGGGTACGCCACGGGGAGCGGCGGGGATTCCGTCGAGATGGAAGGTTCCCAGAGACTTGTTGTCCTTGGCAAACTCCCGCTCGCCCTGCAGTACGTTGACCTCAACGCTGGGCTGGTTGTCGGCCGCGGTGGAGAAGATCTGGCTCTTCTTGGTCGGGATGGTGGTGTTGCGGTCGATGATCTTGGTGCACACGCCGCCGTAGGTCTCGATGCCGAGGCTCAGCGGAGTGACGTCGAGCAGCAGGATGCCCTGCACGTCGCCGCCCAGAACGCCGCCCTGGATGGCCGCGCCGATCGCAACGCACTCGTCGGGGTTGATGCCCTTGAAGGGCTCGGTGCCCATGAACTTCTTGACCGCTTCCTGCACGGCGGGGATCCGGGTGGAGCCGCCGACCAGCAGAACCTTGCTCAGATCAGAGGGGGTCAGACCGGCGTCGGACAGCGCCTGACGGGTGGGGCCCATCGTCTTCTCGACCAGGTCGGCGGTCAGCTCGTCAAACTTCGCCCGGGTGAGGGTGGTGTCGAGGTGCTTGGGGCCGGTCGCGTCGGCGGTGATGAAGGGCAGGTTGATGGCGGTCGAGGTCACGCCGGACAGCTCGATCTTTGCCTTCTCGGCAGCCTCTTTCAGACGCTGGGCAGCCATCTTGTCGCTGCGCAGGTCGATGCCGTTCTCCTTCCTGAACTCGTCGGCGAGGTAGTCGATGATCCGCTGGTCGAAGTCGTCGCCGCCCAGCCGGGTGTCGCCGGCGGTCGCGAGAACCTCGGTCACGCCGTCGCCCATCTCGATGATCGAGACATCGAAGGTGCCGCCGCCGAGATCGTAAACCAGGATCTTCTGATCCTTCTCCTTATCGATGCCGTAAGCCAGCGAAGCGGCGGTCG
>CALXBG010000035.1 GCA_944386485.1 uncultured Pygmaiobacter sp.
TAAAAACGCGAGGATTTGCATGGCGGAGAAGGAGGGATTCGAACCCTCGCGCCGGTTTCCCGGCCTACGCCCTTAGCAGGGGCGCCTCTTCGACCAGCTTGAGTACTTCTCCAAACTGCGATCAAAGGAATTGATCTATTCTATTGTGAACACCAATGTGGGAAATTGCTTGGCGGAAAGGGTGGGATTCGAACCCACGGGCCCTTTCGGGTCACCGGTTTTCAAGACCGGCTCCTTAAACCGCTCGGACACCTTTCCTCAAATCGGCGCTTATATATATTACCATATTCTGATTTTGCCTGTCAAGCAGTTTTTCCCAGTTTCTATGAATTATTCCCTGTGCAAAAAAAGAGGGAACCCTTTTGGGTTCCCTCTCTTTTTTCGATTCTTTGCGTGGGTGTGCGAAAATCAGCTCTTATTTCACCATCTCGCGCACGACTTCAGCGATGTGCTCTGCCGACAGGCCGAACTGTTTCAAACTGCTCGGCCGTCCGAAACCGGCTCTTATTTCACCATCTCGCGTACGACTTCAGCGATGTGCTCCGCCGACAAGCCGAACTGTTTCAGCAGTGCAGCGGCCGGGCCGGAGTGGCCGAACTCGTCGTTGACGCCGATGCGGCGCACCGGGGTGGGGCACTTCTCAGCAAGGCAGCTGCAGACCGCCTCGCCCAGACCGCCGATGATGTTGTGCTCCTCGGCGGTGACGATCTTGCCGGTCTCCTTCGCTGCCTTGAGGATCAGCTCCTCGTCCAGCGGCTTGATGGTGTGGATGTTGATCACCCGCACGTCGATGCCCTCGTCGGCGAGGGTCTTGGCGGCCTCGAGCGCCTCGGCAACCATCAGGCCGGTGGCGACAACGGTGATGTCCTTGCCGTCGCGCAGGGTGACGCCCTTGCCCAGCTCGAACTTATAGTCGGGGTTGTCGTTGATCACCGGCACCGCCAGACGGCCAAACCGCAGATAGACGGGGCCGTTGTGCTCATAGGCAGCCTTGACGGCAGCCTTGGCCTCGACGTCGTCGGAGGGGCTGACAACCACCATACCGGGGATGGTCCGCATCAGCGCGAAGTCCTCGCAGCACTGGTGGGATGCGCCGTCCTCGCCGACCGAGATGCCGCCGTGGGTGGCGCCGATCTTGACGTTGAGGTGGGGATAGCCCAGCGTATTGCGGACCTGCTCGAACGCGCGGCCCGCGGCGAACATCGCAAAGGTGGAAACGAACGGAACCAGACCGGCGGTGCTCATGCCGGCGGCCGCGTCCACCATATTCGCCTCGGCAATGCCGAAGTCAAAGTGGCGGTCGGGGAACGCCTTCTTGAAGATGCCGGTCTTGGTCGCTTCGGCCAGATCGGCGTCCAGCACGACCAGGTCGGCGTGCTCCTTGCCCAGCTCCACCAGCGCGTTGCCGTAGCTCTCACGGGTGGCAATCTTTTTCACATCTGCCATATCACTCAGCCTCCAGTTCCGCAAGCTGCGCCTTCAGCTCGCTCATCGCGATCTCGTATTCCTCATCGTTGGGGGCCTTGCCGTGCCAGCCGGCCTTGTTCTCCATATAGCTGACGCCCTTGCCCTTGGTGGTCTTCATGACGATGGCGGTGGGCTTGCCCTTGCAGTTGCGGGCGGCGAGGAAGGCGGCGTCGATCTCGTCGAGGTCGTTGCCGTTGATGCAGATGACATTGAAGCCGAAAGCCCGCATCTTCTCATCGATGGGGTACGGGCTCATGACGTCGGCGACGGCGCCGTCGATCTGCAGCCCGTTGTTGTCGATGATGACCAGCAGGTTGTCCAGCTTGTAGTGGGCGGCGGACATGAACGCCTCCCAGACCTGGCCCTCCTGAATCTCACCATCGCCCAGCAGGGTGTAGGTGCGGTAGTCCTTGCCGGTGATCTTGGCGGCCAGCGCCATACCGACAGCGGTGGAAACGCCCTGGCCCAGACTGCCGGTGGACATATCGATGCCGGGGACGGTGTTCATGTTGGGATGGCCCTGCAGATAGCTGTCGATGTGACGCAGGGTGGGCAGATCCTCGACCGGGAAGAAGCCGCGGTTCGCCAGCGCGGCGTACAAGCCGGGCGCGGTGTGGCCCTTGGAGAGGACGAAACGGTCACGATCCTCCCAGCGCGGGTTCTTCGGGTCGATCTTCATCTCCTTGAAATACAGATAGGTGAAGACGTCGGCGGCGGACAGGCTGCCGCCGGGATGGCCGGCCTTAGCGCCGTGGACTCCTTCGATGACCCCCATCCGCACCTTGCAGGCGGTGACGGCGAGGGCTTTTTTCTCAGCGTTTGTCATGTACGGTTCTCATCCTTTCCCAAAATCTGAGGGCGGGCGAAATTATTCGCCGAAGACCTTGATGTAGTCGGCCTTGAACTTCTCGATGCCGGCATCGGTCAGCGGGTGCTTGGTCATCTGCATGATGACGCCGTAGGGCACGGTGGCGATGTCAGCGCCGGCCAGCGCGCAGTCGGTGACATGGATCGGGTTGCGGACCGACGCGGCGATGATCTGGCAATCGATGTCGGCGTAGTTGGCGAAGATGTCGCTGATGTCCCGGATCAGGTCGATGCCCGGCTGGGAGATGTCGTCCAGACGGCCGAGGAAGGGGCTGACATAGGTCGCACCGGCACGGGCGGCCAGCAGAGCCTGGTTGGCCGAGAAGATCAGGGTGCAGTTGGTGGGGATGCCCTCAGCGGAGAGGACCTTGATGGCCTTGAGGCCTTCCGGGGTCATCGGGATCTTGACAACCATGTGCTTGGGATCCAGCTTGTAGATCTCGCGGCCCTCGGCTATCATCCCCTCGGCGTCGACGGTGGTGGCCTTGACCTCGCCGGAGATCGGCCCATCGACAAAGCTGGCGATCTCGGCCAGGGTCTCGGCGTAGTCGCGGCCCTCCTTGGCGATCAGGGACGGGTTGGTGGTGACGCCGGCAATAACGCCCATGTCGTTCGCCTTGCGGATCTCTTCCACATTCGCGGTGTCGATAAAGAATTTCATAATGGCTTCCTCCTGTGCATGTTGTTGTTTAATGTTTTCAGCATCCCCGGTTGCCCGAAGATGCAAGAGAACCGTTGTTATGCCTTGAGGGCGGCGGTGAAATAGTAGCTGTCCCCCCGGTACCACGCCTGTAAGTACTCTCCCGGCCGCTCATCGGTATCGTAGGAGACCCGCTCGATGTAGAGCAGCGGATCCCCCTCCTTGATGCCGAGATATCCGGCCAGCCGCGCGCCGGCGCTGACCGCGTAGATCCGCTGGGTGGCGCGCTTCCAGACAATGCCGTACTCGGTTTCAAGAAACCGGCGCAGCGACTGGCGGGAAAAATCCTGTCCCTGCACACCGGGGCACCGGCTGAGAATCAGATGGGAACTCTCGATACACATCGGCACCTGATCGGCATACCGCAGCCGCTCAACCCGGATCAGCTCGTCCCCCTCGGCGATCTCCAGACAGTCGGCGATCGACCGGCTGGCATAGATCCGCTCGTTGGAGAGCATGGTCACCGAGGAGGCAAATCCCCTCTTTTCCATCTCGCTGGCGAAGTGCTCGACCCTTGTGAGGGTCTGCTCGACCTTTTTGTTCTGCACAAAGGTCCCGCAGCCCCGCCGCCGGGCGATCAACCCGTCGTTCATCAGCAGTTCGAGCGCCTTTCGCACCGTGATGCGGCTGATGTGGTACCGCTCCATCAGGGTGTTCTCGGTGGGCAGCAGCTGGCCGGGCTTGTAGACCCCCTCCCGGATCTCCCGGTAAAGGATGTCGTAAAGCTGAAAATACAGCTGGGTGCGACCGCTGAAATCAAGCTGTTCCCCCATCGGCCGCCCCCTTTCCCCCGGCGGTAAAAGCGCCGCCCGAATTTGTTATAACATTATTACATTCATATTATAGAGAGCAGTCTCTATGCTGTCAACGGGGCAGAGGTAAAAATCCCATAAATTATCACAGAACCTCTCGCAGGAAGGCCAGCACCCGCTGATTGGTCGCCTCGGCCCAGGGCTGCCGGAAGACGAAATGGTCGGCCCCCGGCTGGATCCAAAGCCTGCCGTTGGGCAGCGCGGCGGCGATATGCCGCAGATGGCCCGCCCGGATCATATCATACTGTCCGCCGAGGATCAGCGCGGGACAGGGCACCGACCGCAGCGCGGCGAAGGGGAGCTGTGGCTGATCGACCATCAGCCCGAGGATGTCCGCTTTCCGTTTTGCGCCAAGCAGTCGTTTGCCCAGCAGCCGCAGCGGCGGGGTCAGCAGCTCGCAGGGCAGCTGCGCGGAGAGCTTTGCCCCCGCGGGGACGAGGTTCGGGCCTGCGGCGACGAGCGCCTCGAGCGCGTCGGGCCGCAGCGTGGCCATCAGCAGCGCAAGGTTGCCACCGTCCGAAAAGCCGACCGGAGTTGCCCGGCGCACCCCGAGAGCATCCAGCGCATCCAGCGCGTCGGCGGCAAGCTGCTCCGGGGTCATCGGCAGCCGTCCCCTGCTCGACCGGCCGTGACCGCGGCTGTCCAGCGTAATAACCCGGTAGCCGGCGTCGGTGAACGGACCGATCTGGTGTTCAAAACAACGCCAGTCCTCCCCATTGCCATGGAGCAGCAGCAGGGTATGGGGCGCGTCCGGGTCGCCATAGTCCCGATAGTAAAGGCTGACGTCGGCCAGCGCGAGGTAGCCCGCAGCGGCGGGCTGTATCCGGTTATCCTCCCTCATTCGGATCGCCTCCTTCGCGCCGCAGAAGGCGCGTTTTCACAGCCGCCCGTATGGGGTGCTGTGCTTCCTTATTGAATATTATACCATAAGGCGCAGCCTTATGGTATTCGCCATCTTTTTCGGTTGCCCCGAAAGGGGCGAGGAAAAGGGCGCTTGAAATAAAGAGTATAACGACCGCGGAGCGGTTGTTATACCATAGGGCAAGCCTTATGGGATCCATCATCTTTTTCGGTCGCCCCGCAAGGGGTGAAAAAACAAAATGGTATAATGACCGCTCTGCGGTCATTATACCATATTTCGTGCCGTGGAAAAACCCAAAACCTGCCGATTTTCCCTTATCCATTTTTCTTTGCAGGAGGGAGTGTGAGGACAAATTCGGTTACCCTGGGCGGCATGGGATGCGCGGTGAGGGTCAGATTGCCGCCGTGCCGCTCGAGGATCTGCCGCGCGATCGAAAGTCCCAGCCCGCTGCCCGGGGAGGTGCGGGCGTCGTCCCCGGTGACGAAGGGTTCAAAGATCCGTTCCCGACGGGCGGGTGGGATGCCCTCGCCGTTGTCGGCCAGCCGCAGGACAATCCCCGTCTCTTCCCGCGCCGCGTCGACGAAGAGAGCGGTGCCCAGCCGGTTGTGCCGCAGCGCATTGGAGAGCAGGTTGTCCAGCGCGCGGGTCAGCTGCAGCCGGTCGATCTCGCACCACAGCGGGGTCTCGGGGATGTCGGTCTCGAGGGTGAAGCCGGCCAGCGCGATCTCGTCGTACTTTGCCGCGAGATATTCCCGCAAAAACTCCCCCACATCGGTGCGCTCGGTGTGGAGCAGGAAGGCGGGGTGGTTCACCTTCGCGTACTCATGAAAGCTGTCGGCCAGCTGGGCGAGGGTGTCGGCCCGGCGGCGGATCATCCGCAGCGTCGGCTCGGCCTCGCCGGGCGGGACCTTGCCGTCGCAGACCGCGTCGATCCCACCGCAGATAACGGTCACCGGCGTCTTGATGTCGTGGGAGATGTCGGCAATCATCTTCTGGCGCGCCTCGTCCATCCGGCGGCGCTCGGCCTCGCTCTCCTCCAGCTGACGGGCAAACCGGTCAAAGCTCTCCCCGATGCGGCGGATCTCCCGCGGGCCGCCGCAATCCCCGACCCGCACGCTGCGGCCGGCCGCCTGGGCGGTGACCGCGGCATCGAGCCGCCGCAGCGGCTTCGCAATTCGCCGGCGCAGCAGCAAAACCCAGACGGTCGCCAAACCGAAAAAGGCCGGCGCGAGGATCCACAGCCGCCGCTGGATGACGCCGTACTGGGCCATATACTCATCCTCGGTGTATTGTCGCTCCCGCAGCAGAACCACCCGGTCGGTACCGGGAATCGCCGCGCGGGTCAGCAGGCAGTTCTCAAACCGGGTGTCGGTCAAAAAGGCCAGCTCCCGCTCGGTATAGCGCTCCTGTCCATCCCCGAGATCGCCCCAGAGGACCTTTCCCGCACCGTCGAGCACCACCGCCCGCGCCTGTTGCGCTTCTTCCTCACCGGTCAGGCGGATCACCAGCGTGCGGGAGGCGCCGGTCTCATCGGTCTGCTCGTACCGGCTGACCTGCGTCAGGGTACCCTGGACCGGGATACAGCTCAGCTCCCCTTCGGTCAGAGCCGGGTCAAACCCGTCCTCGCTGGCAAAGATCAGCGCGCCCTCTTCATAGACCGCAAAGGATCCGGCCTGTCCCAGATAACCGCGCAGCGCATCATATCGTCCTTCCCCGAGCGCGCTGTCGGCCAGCAGCCCCTCCCAGTTGCAGGGATAGAACAATCCGGCCAGCTGGTAGCCCCACCAGGAGACCGCCAGCACCGCGAAGGTGCCCAGCGCGAGGGTAAAGAGCAGAATATACCGCGCGAGCAGCCCGAGCAGGCCGCCCCCGCGCTCAGCGCGCCTCAAACTTATACCCCAGCCCCCGCACCGTCACAATCCGGCGCGGGTTGCGGGGATCCTCCTCGATCTTCTCGCGAAGCTTTGAGATGTGGACCATCATGGTGTTGTCGTCCCCTTCAAAATAGCTGCCGGCCGCGCTCTCGTACAGCTGCAATTTGGTGAAGATCCGCCCCGGCGCGCGCATCAGGGTGGCGAGGATCTTGTACTCCATCGGGGTCAGCGGGATGACATGGCCGTCCCGGGTGACCTCGAGGGCAGCGGGGTCGAGGGTCAGCCCGCCCGCGGTCAGCGCTGCCGCCGCATCCCGCTGTGCACGGCGCAGCTGGGCCTTGACCCGGGCGACGATCTCGACCGGGTTGAAGGGCTTGGCAATGTAGTCATCCGCCCCGAGATTGAGCCCGAGAATCTTGTCCTCGTCCCGGCTTCTGGCCGAGAGGATCAGGATCGGCAGGTCGCTGATCGCCCGCAGCGCGCGGGTCAGCGCGTAGCCGTCGAGCCCCGGCATCATGACATCCAGGATCGCCATATCGGGCGCCTTTTCCCGCGCGAGGTCAAGCGCCCTGTCCCCATTTTCCGCCTCGATCACCTGAAAGCCCTCGCTTTCGAGATACAGCCGCAGCACCCCGCGGATATCCGCGTCGTCCTCGGCGATCAGAATCTTCGCGCCCATAACCCGCCTCCTTTTGGTTTCTATGTTTATTAGATACGATCCTCCCCCGCTTTGTCAAGCCGAAAGCCGATTCTTCAAAAATCTTAAGACTGGGCAAAGGCGGTACAAAGGCGGCGGGGTTATACTCTCGGCACAGGAGGTGAAGGGACAATGAAAAATTTTGCCAGGGCGAAACCGATCATCGAGGTGCGGGATCTGCACAAGGAGTACCCGCTGGGCGAGGAGACGGTGGTCGCCCTCGGGCAGATCAACCTCGAGATTTGCCGGGGAGAGATCTGCTGCATCTTCGGCACCTCCGGATCGGGGAAGTCGACGCTGCTGAATATGCTCGCCGGGATGGAAAAGCCGACCAGCGGCGAGGTCCGTATCGGCGGTGTGCCGGTCTCCCGGCTGAGCGAGGAACAGCTCGCGGCCTTCCGGCAGCGGCATCTGGGTTTTGTGTTCCAGGCCTACAACCTGCTGCCGGGGCTGACCGCCGCCGAGAATGTCGCGATGCCGCTGCTGTTCCGCGGGGTGCCCCCCGCACAGCGGGACGCCGCGGCGCGGCAGATGCTGCGCCGGGTCGGCCTGGCCCACCGGATGGACCACTATCCCAGCCAGATGTCGGGCGGGCAGCAGCAGCGGGCCGGCATTGCGCGGGCCTTTCTCGCGCGGCCGGACGTCGTCTTTGCGGACGAGCCGACCGGCAATCTCGACTCCCGCACGACGGTGGAGGTCATGGAGATGATCTGCTCCTTCTCCCGGGATTTTCACCAGACGATCGTGCTGGTCTCCCACGACCCCGAGATGGCATCCTATGCCGACCGGATCGTGACCCTGATCGACGGCACG
Source organism: uncultured Pygmaiobacter sp. (assembly GCA_944386485.1). GTDB lineage: Bacteria > Bacillota > Clostridia > Oscillospirales > Ruminococcaceae > Pygmaiobacter. Next base: position 8,093 of record CALXBG010000035.1, read on the forward strand.
ATCACCAGCGATAGATTGACCCACAGGAGGGATTCCAGATGAAAACAAGCTTTTTGACCCGGGCGGCGGCCGCGCTGCTGGCCCTGACGGCGGCCTTTGCCGCTCTGGCTGCGGGCGGCGGGCTGCGTGCCGCCGCCGCGACGGCGGAGGAGGCGGGCGCGGCAGCCCAGGTGCTGATCTCCCGCTCCTCCCTCTCCCCGATTCCGGCAGGGGGCGAGGCGCGGCTGACCTTGAACTTTGAGAACCGCGGCGATAGTGCGCTGCGCGAACCGATCGCAGTCGTCACCCCGTCGGAGGGATTGACCATCTGGGGTGAGGCCTCCTCCTTTGCCCTCAACGAGATTCCGGCCGGCGGCACCGGCAGCGTGAGCCTGACCCTGCGCGCCGCCGAGAGCGCCGCCGCCGCACAGAACATCGCCGTCGAGCTGCGGTTTATCGGTGATGACGGCGCCCTGAGCACCGCGTCCGACCGGCTGTCGATCCCGGTGGAGCCAAAGGCCGCGGCGGTCCAGCCGGCCATCGCAGTCAGCCGCTCGTCGATCTCCAGCCCGATCCGCCCGGGGGAGGAATTCACCCTCAACCTGACCTTTGAGAACCGGGGCACGGTCGCCGCGACCGGGATGAGCGCGGTCATCACCCCCTCCGAGGGGCTGACCCTGCTCAATGAGAGTTCCACCTTTCTGCTCTCGGACCTGGCGCCCGGCAAGTCGGCCAAAACCACGCTGCGGCTGCGGGGTGCGCGGGAGATCACCGCTGAAAATCAGTCCCTCTCGGTCGAGCTCCGCTTTGCCTACGAGAGCGCCGGCGTGCCGACGGCGGCCAGCCAGTCCGATCGGCTGAACATCCCCGCCAAGGTCAGCGTCACCACCTCCTCTTCCGAGACCCGGACCGAGGCGCCGGTGCCCAACATCGTCGTCAAGTCCTTTACCTACGGCGACAAGCCGGCCGAGGCAGGGGGCAAATTCCCGCTGTCGATCGTCCTTGAAAACACCGGCACGGTGCGCTGCGAGAACATTGTCATGTCGGTGGACGGCGGGGAGAACTTTACGGTGGACGGCGGCAGCAACACCGCCCACTACAAGGCCCTCGCGGCCGGCGGCACCCAGACCCAGACCCTCAACATGCAGACGGTGCCGACGGCCAAGAGCGGCGCGCAGCCGATCAACGTCTCCTTTAAGTACGAGTATCTCGACGGCGCCCGCCGTGCGTCGGTCACCTCCGATCTGCGGTTGACGGTGCCGGTCTCCCAGCCCAACCGGTTTGAGATCACCCCGCCCGCCTCCCCTGCGCTGGAGGAGGGCACCGAAGGGGAACTGCGCTTCTCCTATGTCAATAAGGGCAAGGGGGAGATCGCAAACCTCGAGGCCGAGTTGGTCGGCGAGGGCTTTGCCAGCCCCGCCCGCACCCAGTATCTGGGCAATGTCACGGCCGGCGGTTCGGGCAACATCGGTTTTGCGCTGACCCCCGACGGGTCGGGCGAGCTCAAGCTGACGGTCAGGATCCGGTACGAGGACGCCGACCAGAAGCAGCAGACCGCCGAATTTCCGCTGAAGCTCGAGGTCTCGGCGGCCGCGCTGCCCGACGACCTGCCTGAAATCGAGGACCTGCCGGCAAAGGGCGGATTTTCGCTGTGGTGGCTGCTGGCGGCCTTTGCCGCGATCGGTGTAGCTGCCGCGGGCACCCTTCTGGCGCTGCGCCGCAAGCAGCGGCAGGCCCAGCCGCTGGAGAACTGGGACTGGGACAGCGACGAGGAGGAATGAGGGATGCGTAAACAGGATCTCTTCCGCCTTTGCCTGCAAAATCTGCTGCGAAAAAAGTCCCGCACCCTGCTCACAATCCTCGGGGTGGTCATCGGCGGCTGCTCGATCGTCATCATGGTCTCGCTGGGCATCGGGATGAAGGAGTCACAGGAGCGGCTGCTGGCCGAGATGGGGGATCTGACCATCATCACCGTCAATCCGCCGCAGGGCGGCCGCGGCAAGATCCAGCTGGATGCGGCGACCCTGCGCCGGCTTCAGGCGCTGGACGGGGTGACGGCGGTGCTGCCCCGGCAGTCGCTGTCGGTGGATAATCTCCGGCTGCTGGCCGGCACGTCGGGCCGGTACCGGGCCGACTGGGCCCAGGTGATGGGGTTGGATCTGGCCGGGATGGAGCCGATGGGAATCCGGCTGGTCCGGGGCGAAGCGGGACTTCGCAGCGGTGAGGTCGTGGTCGGCCAATACACCGCCTACGCCTTTCACGACACCCTGCGCCCCGAGGGGTCGAACACCATCGACCGCTGGAGTTTCGACCTGGATGCGGACGGCCCGCAGGATCCGCCGCCGCCCTACTTCGACCCGCTGGGCAGGGAACTGACCCTCGAGGTCGAGACCGAGAGCGGCAAATTCAGCCTGCCGCTGCGGGTGACCGGCGTCGCAAAGGAGGACTACTCCAAGGGCTCCGAGACCTCGGAGGGGATTCTGATGAGCCTGTCCGACCTGCAAAAGATCGCCGAAAAGGCCAACCCCGGCAAAAAGGCCAACAAGAACTTCGACTCGATCCTGGTCAAGGTCGACTCGATCGCCCATGTGGCGGCGGTCGAGCAGGAGATCAAGGCGATGGGGTATAACACCGAATCGATGGAGAGCATCCGCGCGCCGATGGAGAAGGAGGCCCGCCAGAAGCAGATGATGCTGGGCGGTCTTGGGGCGATCTCCCTTGTTGTCGCCGCCATCGGGATCACCAACACGATGATCATGTCGATCTCGGAGCGCACCCGGGAAATCGGCATCATGAAGGCGCTGGGCTGCTTTGTCCACGACATCCGGCTGCTCTTTCTGGCCGAGGCGGGGGTGATCGGGCTCGCGGGCGGGGTCGTCAGCTGCGTGGTCAGTCTGCTGGCCGCGCTGGTGACCAATCTGGTCGCGCTGGGCGCGCTGAGCGCCGAAAATCTCCGCATTGCGCTGCTGGGCGGCGGGGCGCGGATCTGCGTCGTGCCGCTCTGGCTGCTGGGCTTTGCGATTCTCTTCTCGGTCCTGATCGGTCTGGGCTCGGGCTACTATCCCGCCAACCGGGCGGTGCAGGTGCCTGCGCTCGAGGCGATCAAGAGCGACTAGAGTTTTCATAGATCCGGGGCGGCGCGCCGCCCCCTTTTTGCCGCGGTTGCGGCACAGCAGACGATCGTGTATAATCGGTAACGAAAAAAATAGGAGGGACCGATTATGCGCCATCTGCTCACCCCGCTCGACCTGTCTGTACCGGAACTGGACCGGCTGCTCGCCCTTGCCGGGGAGATCGCCGCCGACCCCGCCGCCTGGCGCGGCGCCTGCGCCGGCAAAAAGCTGGCGACCCTGTTCTATGAGCCGAGCACCCGCACCCGTCTCTCGTTTGAGGCGGCGATGCTCAACCTCGGCGGATCGGTGCTGGGCTTTTCCTCGGCCGATTCCAGTTCGGTCTCGAAGGGGGAGACGGTGGCCGACACCATCCGGATCATCTCCTGCTATGCCGATATCTGCGCGATGCGCCATCCGCTGGAGGGCGCGCCCTTTGTCGCGGCCCGGTTTTCCGGCATCCCGGTCATCAACGCGGGGGACGGCGGTCACCAGCACCCCACCCAGACGCTGACCGACCTGCTCACCATCCGGCGGCGGCTGGGCCGGTTGGATCATCTGACCGTCGGTCTGTGCGGCGATCTCAAGTACGGGCGCACCGTCCACTCGCTGATCGCCGCCCTCTCCCGCTATGAGGGCAACCGGTTTGTCTGCATCAGCCCCGAGGAGCTGCGGCTGCCCGAAGAGCTGCGGCACGCGGTAAAAGACGCGCTGGTTGAGACCGCCGGTCTCGACGCCGCGCTGCCCGATCTCGATCTGCTCTACATGACCCGGATCCAGCGGGAGCGGTTTGCCGATCCGGCGGTTTACCAGCGGCTGCGGGGCAGCTACATCCTCACCCGGGAAAAGCTCGCCGCCGCAAAGCCCTCGATGCCGGTGCTCCACCCGCTGCCCCGGGTGGACGAGATCGACCCCGACGTCGACGGCGACCCCCGCGCAGCCTACTTTGAGCAGGCGCAAAACGGCGTGTATGCGCGCATGGCGCTGATCGTAACCCTGCTCGGCCTAGCCGGCGCGCCGCTTGAGGAGCGGGCCAAAGCCGTCCCGACAGAGCGGCCCGGGCTGCGCTGCGGCGCCGCCCGCTGCATCAGCGGCGCCGAGCCGGTTCCGCCGCTGTTCTCCCCTGCGCCGGACGGCACGCTGCGCTGTTGGTACTGCGGCCGGCCGGTGGCCGGCGAAAATGATCCGAATCGGGCGATTTAACAGTTGACATTCTGTCGAAGGTCATCGTATACTGTAGCTGAAGCTTGCGGCTTAAAAATAGCTTTGAAATTGGAGGAATTCTATTATGGCAGTAGCATCTCTCGTTCTGGGTATCATCTCGATCGTTCTGGCGATCTTTGGTGCCGGCTATCAGTGGATCGGCGTTCTGCTGGGCGTTGCCGGTATTGTCCTGGGCGTGCTGGGCAAGAAGGATCCCGCGCAGGCTGGTCTGGCCAAGGCCGGTATGATCTGCTCGATCATCGGCACCGCTCTTTCCCTGCTGCTCTTTATCGCCTGCGCTGCCTGCCTGATGGGCACCGCCGGCGCTCTCAACAGCGCGCTGAACTCGATGTATTGATCTTCATACATCCGCAGGGGCATCCCGCAAGGATGCCCCTTTTTTCTGCCCAATTCTGATCCGGAGGCGTTTTTACCATGGTACCCACCTTCTTTTTTCTGGGGCGCGAGGTCCCCTTTTATGGCCTGATGATCACCTGCGGGATACTCGCGGGCGGCTTTGCGGGCTATCGGCTCTGCCGTCGCTGGGGTCTTTCCACCGACCGGTTTCTCATCGCCGGCTGCTATGTCTTTTTCTTCGGCATGCTGGGGGCAAAGCTGCTGTATATCGCCGTCTCGCTGGATCAGATTGACTTCTCCCGTCTGACCGAACCGGCCTATCTGAACGCGCTGCTGCTGGGCGGCTTTGTCTTTTACGGCGGGGTCGCGGGCGGCATGGCGGGCGCGGCGCTGGCCGCGCGGATCCATCACATCCGGGTGCTCTCTTACCTCTATCTCTGTGTGCCCTGCCTGCCGCTGATCCACGCGTTCGGGCGGGTGGGCTGCTTTTGCGCGGGCTGCTGCTTCGGCATGCCCTACGACGGCCCGGGCGCGGTGGTCTACCGCGCTTCTTTCGGCGCGCCGCTGGGCACCCCGCTCTTTCCGGTCCAGCTGGTCGAAGCGGCGGCGAATCTGCTGATCTTTCTCTTCCTGCTGCTGCGGCTGCACCGGCGCGGCCCCGGCCCGGCACAGGTCGGCTGGTATCTTCTGCTCTATGCGCCGATGCGGTTTGTGCTTGAGTTCTTCCGCTACGACGCCGTCCGGGGCTCGCTGTGGCTCCTCTCGACCTCTCAATGGATCAGCCTGCTACTGTTTGCCGCTGCGCTGGCCCTGCTTTTCCTCTCCCCCCGCCTTCCCCGCTTTGTGCCGGATTCGAAGGAATAAAAAAAGAGCGCCGTATCCAGCGTATCCAGCGATACGGCGTTCTGGTCAAATGCGCCCAGCCAGCAGCTGCCCAGCCCCAGCTCGGTCGCCCGCAGCAGCATAAAGCTCAGCGCGATCGAGCAGTCGATCGTCGCGGCGGACTGGCCGCATCCCATCATCCGCTCGCCGTCCGCCCAGACCACCAGCGCGGCAGGGGCTTCGGCCACCATCTGCTGCCCGTTACAGGCGGTGCAGAGCGCGCCGCGCAGCGAGGCATCCCGCACCGCGGTAAAGTGCCAGCCCTGAAGGTTTCGCGCCGAGGGGGCCAGCCGCCCGGCCTCCAGCACCGCGAGCAGTTCCTCATCGGTGACCGGCTGGTCGGTGTAATGCCGGATGCTCCGGCGCGCCTCGATTGCCTGCATGACCGTCATAAAGAAGACCTCCTCTTTGTTTTTTCTCATTGTATCACATTCTCCGCCCGGGTGAAACCCACCCTTGCAGCCGATCGCCAACCGCAGTATACTGTTATTATAATTTTATATTTTGCGCCCGGGTTTCCGGGCAAAAAGGAGTTGACCGTCATGGACAGCAAGAAGCTGGCAGCCGGGCTGCAGGAGTATGTTGTCTCCTTCCGCCGGGAGCTGCACGAACACCCTGAACTGAGCAATAAGGAGTTCTGGACCACCGACCGGATCGCCAAGGAGCTGGAGGGCATGGGCCTCACCGTTCGCCGGTTCGATCCCACCGGCGTGTGCGCCGACATCGTCGGCGGCAAGCCGGGCAAAACCGTCGCGCTGCGCGCCGACATCGACGCGCTGCCGGTACAGGAGGACACCGGCCTGCCCTATGCCTCCAAGATCGACGGGGTCATGCACGCCTGCGGTCACGACACCCACGCCGCCATGCTGATGGGCGCGACCCGGGCGCTGGTCAGCGTCAAGGACGAGCTGGCAGGCACCGTGCGGGTAATCTTCCAGCCCGCCGAGGAGAATGTCACCGGCGCGCGGATGCTGGTCAAGCAGGGGGTGCTCGACGGGGTCGACATGATCTTCGGTCAGCACATCGCCGGCATGATGCCGGTCGGCACGATGGCCACCGCCGCCGGCCCGAGCGCCGCCGCGAGCGACCATTTCGTCATCAAGGTCCACGGCAAGAGCTGCCACGGCGCGATGCCGAATACCGGCGCTGACGCAACCCTCGCCGCCGCGAATGTCGTCTGCGCGCTGCAGAGCATCGTCAGCCGGGAGATCGCTCCCGCCGAGCCTGCGGTGGTCACCGTCGGTCAGTTTATGTCCGGCACCGCCAAGAACGTCGTCTCGGGCGAGGCGGAGCTGGGCGGCACCGTGCGGACCTTCAGCCGGGAGCTTCGCAAGACGATGCCCGAGCGGCTGGAGCGGATCGCCAAGGAGATTGCCGCGGCCTACCGCTGCACCGCCGAGTTGGATTATGACTTCTCGGTCGACGTGCTGATCAACGACGAGGCAGCCACCGAGATCGCCAAGGGCGCGATTCTCAAGGTCATCGCCGATCCCAAGATGCTGCTGACCAACCTGCCCCGCCAGATGGGCGCCGAGGACTTTGCCGAGTACACCCCTGTGGTGCCGGGCGCCTTCGCGATGCTGGGCGGCGGCGGTGAGTTCCCGCAGCACAGCAATCACTTTACGATCGACGAGAGCAGCTTTGAAACCGGCGTTGCCTTCCTGATTCAGGTCGCCTGCGACGCGCTGGGCTGCTGACCGGCCGCGTTTTTTCAAAAATCTATTGACAACACACGGCAGATATGCTATTATAATCAGGCACCCATAAAGAGTGCCTGATATCGCGGGGTGGAGCAGTCCGGTAGCTCGTCGGGCTCATAACCCGAAGGTCGTAGGTTCAAATCCTGCCCCCGCAACCAAGTGAATGGGAGTCAAGTTCTGAACGATCCGGTGAGATCGGACGAAACTTGACTCCCATTTTGTATTGTCATATCAGGGTTTTCCGGCATTTGGCCTCCTGCGACACAAATATTCAAACTTTCTCATTTTTGATCACAAACAGCTTCAAGCCCCCTTATTTGAACCAGCTTGTGCAACAGTTTCAGCCTGCATTTTTTTCATTAAAGGCGTTCTCCGCTTCATCCGGTGTTTTGTACTGGTTAGCGCGATGAGGACGCCTTTTGTTGTAGAACTTCATATATTCGGAAACCCTTTTCTTGAATTCGTTTTCAGACCGGTAGGAGCTCCGGTACAGTTCTTCCTGCTTCAGAGAGGAGAAGAAGGACTCCATCACACCGTTGTCGTAGGGCGTGCCCCCTTTGGAGAAGGATTGCGTCACATGGCAATCGCGCAGAAGAGTTCGGAAGGCCTGGGATGTATACTGGCATCCCCGGTCAGAGTGGAAGATCAGATCTTCGCCGGGATTCCTTTCCTCAAATGCCCGCTTGAAGGTGGCGGTCACCAACTGGGTGCTTGCCCGAGGAGAGATTTTGTAGGCGATCACCTTTCTGGCATACAGATCCAGGATGGCGCAGATGTGGTATTTCTTGCCGCACACCGCAAACTGGGTGCAGTCTCCTACCCATGCCGTGTTGGGCGCACTGACATTGAACTGGCGGTTCAGGACATTGGGGGTCCCCTGGAGCTTCACCCACTTTTTGTAATCCGCCTTAGCCGTGGTTCGGAAACTATAAAGCCCCAGTTCATGCATGATGCCGAGGACGGTCTTTTTGCTGGTTTTGTATCCCCGACTTTGCAGTACAGCAAGAATTTTATCAGAGCCAAACAGCCCATGGTTTTCCTCGAAAACCTCTTTAACAGCTTCAGAAAGTTCATTCCTTCGCTGAGTACGAAGGGATGGTTTCTGTTTGTTTTTCATGTGATTATAAAACGTTCCACGATTGACTTCCAGGGCATCGCAGAGGACCCGGATAGGATACTGATCTACAAGTCTTTCCAACTCAGAGAGCTTTACCGAAACTGGATCGGAAGCCGTACAATTGACCGCTTTCAGGACTTGACAGATCTGCTCCGTCCGCTGCTGTTTTTTCCGCAGATCACTAAGGGCTCTTTGGGTGGGGATTAGATTCGGTGACAGGTTTTTGTATTGTTTCAGCCATCGGTAAATAGTGCAGCGGGCCACTTGATTTTCTTTGCTGATTTCTGTTACGGGCTTGCCGTCATAGTATTCGGCGCAGCACTTCTGGATCAGTTCAATGGGATGTTTGTTTGTCTTCATAAGTGTTTCCTCCTTGTGCTGATTGATG
>CALXBG010000036.1 GCA_944386485.1 uncultured Pygmaiobacter sp.
GGGCCGCCCGAGGCGATTGCGGTCGCAGCGCCGGCGATGTTGCCGGTGCCAACCTGCGCGGCAATGGCGGTCGCCAGCGACTGGAAAGAGGTCATGCCGTTCGCGCCGGCCTTGTCGTCATGCAGCCGGATATTGCCAAATGCCTGGCGCATCCCCTCGCCGAACCGGCGGATCTGCACAAATTTCAGACGGACAGTAAAATACACGCCGGTGCCGCAGAGCAGAAACAACAGCGCAAAGTCCCGCAAGAAGCTGTTCGCCCCTGTGACAATCAGTTCCAGAATCTCCAAAACAAGACACTCCCTGTCCGAGCGCCGGGGGCGCTCATTTCATTCTTCTCATTCCTTCTTTTTCTGACCAAATTTATACTCGGTGCCGTTCAGCAGCCGCTGAATATTCGCGCGGTGCATATAGATGACCAGCCCGCCGAGGATCGCTGCAAAAAGGGTATTCAGCCACAGGTGGCCATATTCCTGGTCAAAGAAAGCAAAGTAAATAAAGGTAAACACCGGATAGAGCGCCGCAACGGTGATCGAGGCCAGAGAGACGATCCTGCTGCACAGGATCACCAGCAGAAAGACCACAAGCAACGCCGCAACGATCAGCGGCTCGATGGCGATGATCGCACCGGTCGCAACCGAAACCCCTTTTCCGCCCTTAAAGCCGAAATAGAGCGGGAACAGATGGCCCAGGATCGCACCGGTCGCCGCGAGATAGGCGCCCAGCAGCACCCCTGTCTGGGGCGCGAGCAGCGCAAAAAACAGCTTGCCCAGCAGCACCGCACAGGTGCCCTTGAGTATATCCCCCGCCAGAACGCCGGCTGCCGCCGGCTTGCCGAAGGTTCGCAGGATGTTGGTCATGCCGGCATTGCCGCTGCCGAATTTGCGGATGTCCTTGCCGAAGAACAGCCGCGAGACGATGATCGCAAAGTTGAGCGATCCGAGCAGGTAGGCGCAGAGTATCGAGAGTAACGCCGCCAGTATCGTCATAGAAACTCCTCCTCTTGTCCGAAAGCCGCCGCGCCGGCGCGCTGTCTCACCGGCTCTCGCCGCGCTCCCGGATCAGGATCCGGATCGGGGTTCCCTCGAGGCCGAAGGTCGCCCGGATCTGGTTTTCAATATACCGCTGATAAGAAAAATGGAACAGCTGCCGCGAATTGACAAAGGCGACGAAGGTCGGCGGTCTGGTCGAAGCCTGGGTCATATAAAAGATCTTCAGCCGCTTGCCCTTGTCCGACGGGGGCTGTACCCGCGCAGTCGCCCGCGCGAGCAGATCATTGAGCATACCGGTGGTGATCCGCAGCGCGTTCTGCCCATCGACATACCGGATCAGCTCGAACAGCCGGTCCACCCGCTGGCCGGTCTTGGCGCTGATGAAGAGGATCGGCGCATAGGACATAAAGCTGAAATCGTTCATCAGCTTTTTTCGCATCGCGTCCATCGTCTTGTCGTCCTTCTCCACCGCGTCCCATTTATTGACCGCAATGATGCAGGCCTTACCCTGCTCATGGGCAAAGCCCGCGACCTTGGAATCCTGCTCGGTAAAGCCGACCGTCGCGTCGATCAGGATGACGCAGACCCGCGCGCGCTCGACTGCAGCCAGGCTGCGGATGACCGCGTACCGCTCAACGCCGTCCTCCACCTTTCCCTTCTTCCGCAGACCGGCGGTGTCGATGACGGTAAACTTGCCGAACTGGTTATCCACCTCAGCGTCGATCGCATCCCGGGTGGTGCCCGCCTCGTCGGCGACGATCATCCGGTTTTCCCCAAGGATATAGTTGACCAGGCTCGATTTGCCGACATTCGGCCGGCCGATCACCGCCACCGGGATCCGGTCCTCCTCCTCGGCGCCCTCCTCCTCAAAGGTCAGGTGGGCGCAGACCGCTTCCAGCAGGTCGCCGGTGCCGTGCCCGTGAACCGAGGAGACGGGATAGGGTTCCCCGATGCCCAGCGTATAAAAATCGTACAATTCCATCGGCGGCTCGCCCAGCGAGTCGCACTTGTTGACCGCCAGCACCACCGGCTTTCCGCTGCGGATCAGCAGCCGGGCGATATCGGTATCGCTCGCGGTGACCCCGCTGCGGATGTCGGTGACCAAAATGATGCACTGGGCGGTGTCGATTGCGAGCTCGGCCTGTTGGCGGATGTGGGCGAGGATGCCCGCGTCGTTGTCCGGCTCAATGCCGCCGGTATCCACCAGCAGAAAGCTCTTGTCCTGCCACTCGCAGTTGCCATAGATCCGATCCCGGGTGACCCCCGGCGTATCCTCGACAATCGACAGCCGCTGTCCCACCAGCTTGTTGAACAGGGTGGACTTGCCGACATTCGGCCGGCCGACAATCGCCACGATCGGTTTTGCCATAGTTTGAAACTCCTTTCCCCCGCGTCTGCGGGAGGGATGGACGGTATTACTCGACCGGCAGCCCCAGCGCCGCCCGTGCAAAGGCCGCGCCGTCCTGCGGGATGACCGTCACCTGTGCGCCGAGCGCTTCGCCCAGCTGCTCCTTTGACATATCGTCGAGCAGCAGATCCTGCTCGCTGCGCAGGGTGGTGCCGGGCAGCAGTAACCGGTTCGAGATCAGTTTGCCCGAAGCCTGCGCGACAATGTCCTGCCCGGTCAACAGGCCGGTCACCGAGACATTGCCCCCGAAGAAATCATTGCGGATCGCATGAACCCGCAGCCGGACAAACCGGTATTTTTTCATCAGCGCGTCGGCGAGGGAGACGATCAGCGGATAGACCGACTCCCCGCAGATGGTATCGGCACGGCAGGGCAGCTTGACCCGATGGGGCTTTTGCAGTTCGGCCATGAACTCATCATAGAACTTGCGGCACATCCCCACCCCATTGTCCAGCTGGTAATAGCCGCCGTAAAACGCCTCCTCCGGCAGCGGCCGCCCGGTGAGGAAATACCACTCGTCCGCCGGATAGATCAGCCGCTCACCGTGCAGCTGCTGCATCTTATCGCCAAAGGCCAGCAGCTGGTCGAGCACCGCACCGGCCGACGCCGCGTCATAGGTCTCGAGCGGCTCGAGATTCTCCCGGTAGCGGGTTACCCCGATGGGGACCGCCGCCACGCTGCGTACCTGCGGCCAGAGCGCGGCGAGCTCCCGCATACTCTGTTCGAGCGCCGCGCCGTCGTTGATGCCCCGGCAGAGCACCAACTGGCAGTTCATCTCGATGTCCGCCTCGGCCAGTTCCCGCATCCGGGGCATCAGATCGCCGGCAAACCGGTTTTTCATCATCCGCACCCGCAGCGCCGGATCCACCGCATGGACCGAGATATTGATTGGAGAGATGTGCATCAGCTTGATGCGGTCCATCTCCTGCCGGGTCAGATTGGTCAGGGTGATATAGTTGCCGAACAGAAAGGAAAGCCGCTCGTCGTCGTCCTTGAAGTAGAGGCTCTGGCGCATCCCGCGCGGCAGCTGATCGACAAAGCAGAAGATGCACTTGTTCTTGCAGGAGTGGTGCTTGTCGATCAGATAGGTCTCAAAATCGCAGCCAAACGGCTCATACTCCTGCTTTTCGACCCGGACGTTTTTCCGCTCGCCCTCCCGCTCAAAACAGACCTCAAACCGGTCTTTTGCGGTGTAGAACTCGTAGTCCAGCATATCGTTGATCTGCCCGCCGTCGATCGTCAAAATCCGATCGCCCGGCAAGATCCCCGCCCGCTGGGCGGGGCTGTTCGGGTCGACTGCAACAACCAAAACCGCCATCTGCACGCCCCCCTTTCAGCTCAGGAAGATACGAAAAAAGGGGAGGAAACTTTCCTCCCCCCAGCGCAATCTCTGGTTACGCTTCCTTCTTGACGATCATTCTACCCTTGTAGTAGCCGCAGTTGCCGCATACCTTATGAGGGAGTTTCAGCTCGCCGCACTGCTCGCATTTCACAAGGGCGGGGGCCTCAAGCTTCCACACAGAGGAGCGTCTCTTGTCCCGTCTGGCCTTGGAAACTTTTCTCTTGGGTACTGCCACTTTAAAGCACCTCCTCTAAATGTGTAAAACTTAAGATAGCAGTTGTTTTAATATGGA
>CALXBG010000037.1 GCA_944386485.1 uncultured Pygmaiobacter sp.
GCACGAGCAGGACATCCGCGAGATGTTCAAGCAGGCCGGCAAGCGGGAGGACGGCAAGACCTATGTCTACGATGGACGTACCGGTGAGCGGTTCGACAACCCGGTTACCGTCGGTTATATGTATTTCCTCAAGCTGCACCACCTGGTCGATGATAAGATCCATGCCCGTTCCACCGGTCCGTACAGCCTGGTCACCCAGCAGCCTCTGGGCGGCAAGGCGCAGTTCGGCGGCCAGCGGTTCGGCGAGATGGAGGTCTGGGCGCTGGAAGCCTACGGCGCCGCCTACACCCTGCAGGAGATCCTGACCGTCAAGTCGGACGATGTGGTCGGCCGTGTTAAGACTTATGAGGCGATTGTCAAGGGCGAGAACGTGCCCCGTCCGGGCGTGCCCGAGTCCTTCCGCGTCCTGATCAAGGAGCTGCAGTCCCTCGCTCTGGATGTGCGGGTGCTGGATGAGGACAAGAACGAGATCGACCTCAAGCAGAATTTTGACGATGATGTCGGATTCGATCCCTCTTCGCTGCCGCTGGGCGACGATGTGCTGATCGAAAGCGAACTGAACAACTACACCATTGGCGATGTCGAAAATTCGGACGCGCCGGTTGAAGAGGAGAATGAGGACGGGGACGATTTCTTTGAGTCCGAAGATCTTCTCTCCGAGCTGGACGCCGATTTCGCTGAAGACGAATCGAACGAATAACACCCAGCCGCGCACAGGGCGCGGCCGGCAGTAACCGCGCGGATCCAGGGTTCGCCGGCTGCCGGGCAATTTCTTAGAGAAAAGGAAGGATTCGCTCAATGGAGTTTAATGTTTTTGATTCCATCAAAATCGGTCTTGCTTCTCCCGACCAGATCCGTGCGTGGAGCTATGGCGAGGTAAAGAAGCCCGAGACGATCAACTATCGCACCCTCAAGCCGGAGCGCGACGGCCTGTTCTGCGAGCGCATCTTTGGACCCACCAAGGATTGGGAGTGCCATTGCGGCAAGTATAAGCGCATCCGGTACAAGGGTAAGATCTGCGAGCGCTGCGGCGTCGAGGTCACCCGTGCAAAGGTTCGCCGCGAGCGGATGGGCCATATTGAGCTCGCCGCGCCGGTCAGCCATATCTGGTATTTCAAGGGCATCCCTTCCCGCATCGGCCTGATGCTGGACATGAGCCCCCGCCTTCTGGAGAAGGTGCTGTATTTCGCCAACTATATCGTCACCGATCCCGGTTATACTCCGCTGGAGGAGAAGCAGCTGCTCACCGAGAAGGAATATCGCGATATGCGGGAGCGGTATGAGGATGAGTTCAAGGCGTCGATGGGCGCTGAGGCCATCAAGGAGCTGCTGAGCCGGATCGATCTCGATCAGCTCTCCCAGGAGCTGCACGACGAGCTGGAGGACGCCTCCGGCCAGAAGCGGGTGCGGATCCTCAAGCGGCTGGAGGTCGTTGAGGCGTTCCGGCTGTCCGGCAACCGCCCCGAGTGGATGATCATGGACGTCGTGCCGGTCATCCCGCCTGATATCCGCCCGATGGTTCAGCTGGACGGCGGCCGGTTTGCTACCAGCGATCTGAACGACCTCTATCGCCGGGTCATCAACCGGAACAACCGTCTCAAGCGGCTGCTCGAGCTGGGTGCGCCCGACATCATCGTGCGCAACGAGAAGCGGATGCTGCAGGAGGCGGTGGACGCGCTGATCGATAACGGCCGCCGCGGCCGCCCGGTCACCGGCCCGAACAACCGTCCGCTCAAGAGCCTGTCCGATATGCTCAAGGGCAAGCAGGGCCGCTTCCGCCAGAACCTGTTGGGCAAGCGTGTCGACTACTCCGGCCGTTCGGTTATCGTCGTCGGCCCCGAGCTGAAGATGTACCAGTGCGGTCTGCCCAAGGAGATGGCCCTCGAGCTCTTCAAGCCCTTTGTTATGAAGGATCTTGTTGAGAAGGGGATTGCCAACAACATCAAGTCCGCCCGCAAGATGGTCGAGCGGGTGCATCCGCAGGTTTGGGATTCGCTCGAGACAGTCATCAAGGGCCATCCCGTACTGCTCAACCGTGCGCCGACGCTGCACCGTCTGGGTATCCAGGCGTTCGAGCCGGTGCTGGTCGAGGGCCGCGCAATCAAGCTGCATCCGCTGGCATGTACCGCCTTTAACGCCGACTTCGACGGCGACCAGATGGCGGTCCATCTGCCCCTCTCCGAGGAGGCGCAGCGGGAGGCCAAGACCCTGATGCTCGCTTCCCACAACCTGCTCAAGCCGGCCGACGGCAAGCCGGTCACCGTCCCCACCCAGGACATGGTTCTGGGCAGCTACTACCTGACAATGGTCAACGAGGGCGATAAGGGCGAGGGCAAGGTCTTCCGCGATGAGGCCGAGGCGATGATGGCGTATCAGGAGGGTGTCATCACCCTTCAGGCGCCGATCAAGGTTCGCCGCACCATCGAGATCGATGGGGTGCAGAAGAGCCGGATCGTCGACACCACGATGGGCAAGATTATCTTCAATGCCCCGGTGCCGCAGGATCTGGGCTATATCGACCGTTCGATCGAGGAGAATATGTTCCGCTACGAGGTCGAGTTCCTCGTTACCAAGAAGACCCTTGGCAAGCTGATCGACCGCTGCATCCATGTGCACGGCACCGAGCGCACCAGCGTTATGCTGGATGCGATCAAGGCACAGGGCTACAAGTATTCGACCAGAGGCGCGATCACCGTGTCGGTTTCTGATGCGGTCATCCCGCCCAAGAAGGCTGAGCTGCTGGCCGCTGCCGAGGAGAAGATCAACAAGATCCACAAGCAGTACAACAGGGGTCTGATTTCGGACGATGAGCGGTACAACAGCATCATCAGCGTCTGGAACAAGACTACTGATGAGGTCTCGGCGGCGGTTACCGAGAACCTGTCCGACCGCAACCCCATCTTCATGATGGCGGATTCCGGCGCGCGTGGTTCTATGAACCAGATCCGTCAGCTGGCCGGTATGCGCGGTCTGATTGCGAATACCGCCGGTAAGACCATTGAGATTCCCATCAAGGCAAACTACCGTGAAGGCCTGAACATTCAGGAATACTTCATCTCCAGCCGTGGCGCCCGTAAAGGCTTGGCCGATACCGCGCTGCGGACTGCTGACTCGGGTTACTTGACCCGCCGTCTGGTCGACGTCTCGCAGGACGTCATCGTTCGCGAGGAGGACTGCGGCACCAACGAGGGTATCTGGGTGGAGGATATCCGGGTCGGCAACGAGCTCTATGAGCCGCTGGAGGAGCGGCTGCTGGGCCGCTACCCGGTCAATGACATCCTCGATCCCGAGACCGGCGCGCTGCTGGTTTCCAAGGATACGATGATGCACGAGGAAGATGCAAAGAAGGTCGTCGAGGCCGGCATCAAGAAGGTGCAGATCCGCAGCGTTCTGGGCTGCCACGCACAGCACGGCTGCTGCGCCAAGTGCTACGGCGCGAACCTTGCCAACGGCCGGCCGGTCACCATCGGCGAGGCAGTAGGTATCATTTCCGCCCAGTCGATCGGCGAGCCTGGTACTCAGCTGACCATGCGTACCTTCCATACCGGTGGTATCGCGAATGCCGAGGATATTACCCAGGGTCTTCCCCGTGTTGAAGAGCTGTTTGAGGCCCGTCGGCCCAAGCAGCTGGCCATCATGACCGAGATCGCCGGTATCGTCCATGTCGATGACACCAAGAAAAACCGGCACATCGTGGTCTCCGGCGTGGATGAGAATGGCGCGCCGGCCGAGAAGAGCTATATGATCCCGTTCGGCCAGCGGGTGCGGGTTGCCGAGGGCGATATGCTCGAGAAGGGCGATATGATTACCGAGGGCAATGCCTATCCGCAGGATATCCTTGCAATCAAGGGCGTCGCCGCTACGGAGGATTATATCATCCAGCAGGTGCAGATGACCTACCGGATGCAGGGCGTTGACATCAACGACAAGCACATCGAGGTCATTGTTCACCAGATGATGCGTAAGGCCAGGGTCGACGACTCCGGCTCCACCGACCTCATTGGCGGTGCGTTGGCTGATAAGCAGGAAATCGAGGCAAAGAACGCGGAGATCCGTCAGCGGATTGCCGCCGGCGAGACCGATCTGCAGGAGGCCAAGTACACCACTGTGCTGCTGGGCATCACCAAGGCGTCGCTGGCTACCGATTCCTTCCTGTCTGCCGCCTCCTTCCAGGAGACCACCCGCGTGCTGACTGAAGCCGCGATCAAGGGCAAGGTAGACCCGCTGATGGGCCTCAAGGAGAACGTCATCATCGGTAAGCTGATCCCCGCCGGTACCGGTCTGGGCAGCGAGGAGGATGCTGAAGAGTTCGAAAACATTGAGGGAAGTTCTGAAGTCGGCTAACCCTTAAATAGCGAGAGAGCACAGGAACAGGCGTTTCTGTGCTCTCTTGATTTTGTCAGAGCGGAATAATCTTTGCATTTTGGGGAAAGCTGATTTCTCGCTGACGCAAACGGAAAAAAGCGGAAGAAAAAATCGGCAAAACGCTGAATTTTACCCGCGTTTTCTGTTGACAGCGCAGAGAGAAAAGTGTAAAATGTAAATGTTGCGCCAAGGGCGTATTCTGTGCTGCCCAAGGCTCAATTCATGGGGGCGGAAAAGTGTTTCTGCCGCCCAAAAATAATCAGGAAAGGAGGAAAACAGGAATGCCTACCTTTAACCAGCTCGTCCGCAAAGGCCGTGAGGTTCTGGTGAAGAAAGCGACCGCTCCTGCGCTGCTGCGTGGCTATAACAGCCAGAAGAAGCAGTATACCGAGCAGAACTCCCCGCAAAAGCGTGGCGTTTGCACCGCTGTTCGTACCATGACCCCGAAAAAGCCGAACTCTGCGCTTCGTAAGGTTGCCCGTGTCAAGCTCACAAATGGTATCGAGGTCACTTCGTATATCCCCGGTGAGGGCCACAATCTGCAGGAGCACTCCGTCGTGCTCATCCGCGGCGGCCGTGTCAAGGACCTGCCCGGCGTGCGTTATCACATCATCCGTGGTACTCTTGATACCCAGGGTGTTGCCAACCGCAAGCAGGCTCGTTCCAAGTACGGCGCGAAGCGTCCCAAGGCCGGTGCTGCTAAGAAGTAAAGTAGTCATTAAAGTCTGATAGTCGCCAAGAAGAAGGCGTATTGATAGATATGCCTCTTCGCGGACACTGTCGGAAGCTGACGCTTTCGAGTACCGATGATATCATTATGTGAAGGAGGGAAGAAAGATGCCCAGAAGAGGTAATGTTGCAAAGCGCGATGTGCTTGCAGATCCTGTTTACAATTCCAAGATGGTCACCCGTCTGGTGAACAGCGTGATGTACGACGGCAAGAAGGGTGTTGCCCAGAAGATCGTCTACGGCGCGTTTGACATCATCAAGGAGAAGACCGGCAACGATCCGCTGGAGATGTTCGAGAAAGCACTCGAGAACATCATGCCCGTGCTGGAGACCAAGTCCCGCCGTGTCGGCGGCGCCAACTACCAGGTCCCGATGGAGGTTCGCCCCGAGCGGCGCCAGACCCTCGGCCTGCGCTGGCTGACTGCCTATGCCCGCACCCGTAACGAGCGCACCATGCGCGAGCGGCTGGCTGGCGAGATCATGGACGCGGTCAACGGTACCGGCGGCGCTGTTAAGAAGCGCGAGGATACCCACAAGATGGCCGAGGCCAACAAGGCTTTTGCACACTACAGATATTGATCTGTGTTTGTGGGAAGCCGTGTTCGGTTACCAAGGCATCTTCATGAATTCAACGGGACCCCACACGGCGTTCCCATAAAATTTAGGAGGTAACTATGCCAAGAGACGTTTCTCTGGAAATGACAAGAAACATCGGCATAATGGCGCACATCGACGCGGGTAAGACCACTACCACCGAGCGAATCCTGTTCTATACCGGTATCAACCACAAGATCGGTGAGACGCACGACGGTACCGCGACGATGGACTGGATGGCGCAGGAGCAGGAGCGCGGTATCACCATCACTTCCGCTGCTACCACCTGCTACTGGAGCCATACCGAACTTCAGAACGATCCGAAGAAGGCGTTTGCCAACCGGCACCGGATCAACATCATCGACACCCCGGGCCACGTGGACTTTACCGTTGAGGTGGAGCGCTCCCTGCGTGTTCTGGACGGTTCTGTGACCGTTATGTGTGCGAAGGGTGGCGTTGAGCCCCAGTCTGAGACCGTTTGGCATCAGGCTGACAAGTATCATGTTCCCCGGATGATCTATGTCAACAAGATGGACATCATGGGCGCGGATTTCTACCACGTTCTGGACATGATTAAGGATCGTCTGAAGGCGAATGCAGTGCCCATCCAGCTGCCGATCGGCAAAGAGGACACTTTCAAGGGAATTATCGATCTGATTGATATGACTGCCGACGTCTATTATGATGATCTGGGCAAGGATATCCGGATCGAAGAGATCCCCGACGACATGAAAGACAAGGCGCAGGAGTATCATGACGCCCTGATCGAAGCAGTCGCCGAGAACGACGAAGAATTGATGATGAAGTATCTCGACGGTGAGGAGATCACCAAGGCCGAGATCAAGGCGGCGCTGCGTAAGGAGACCATCGCGAACACCATTGTTCCGGTCACCTGCGGCACCTCCTACAAGAACAAGGGCGTTCAGAAGCTGCTGGACGCGATCGTGGACTACATGCCCGCCCCGACCGATATCGAGGACATCAAGGGTGTGAATCCCGACACCGGTGAGGAGGAGACCCGTCCCTCGGACGACAATGCTCCGTTTGCCGCGCTGGCGTTCAAGATCGCGACCGACCCGTTTGTGGGTAAGCTCTGCTTCTTCCGCGTCTATTCCGGCGTTATCAAGGCCGGTACCACCGTCTACAACTCGGTGAAGGACAACAACGAGCGTATGGGCCGCATCCTGCAGATGCATGCGAACCATCGTCAGGACATTGAGGTCTGCTACGCGGGTGATATTGCCGCGGCAGTCGGCCTCAAGAACACCACCACCGGTGATACCCTGTGCGATGAGAAGCACCCGATCATCCTTGAGAGCATGGAGTTCCCCGAGCCGGTTATCCGGGTCGCGATCGAGCCCAAGACCAAGGCTGGTCAGGAGAAGATGGGCATTGCTCTGGCCAAGCTGGCTGAGGAGGATCCCACCTTCCGGACCTATACCGACGAAGAGACCGGTCAAACCATCATCGCCGGTATGGGCGAGCTGCATCTGGAGATCATCGTCGACCGTCTGCTGCGTGAGTTCAAGGTTGAGGCGAATGTCGGTAAGCCGCAGGTCGCCTACCGTGAGACCATCCGCCGCAAGGTCGATCAGGAGACCAAGTATGCACGTCAGTCCGGTGGTAAGGGCCAGTATGGTCACGTCAAGATCACCATTGAGCCCAACGAGTCCGGTGCGGGCTACGAGTTCGTCAACGCGATTGTTGGCGGCGCGATTCCCAAGGAGTTCATCGGACCTATCGATCAGGGTATTCAGGGTGCTATGCAGGCCGGCGTGCTCGCGGGTTATCCCGTCGTAGACGTCAAGGTCACGCTGTTCGACGGTTCTTATCACGAGGTCGACTCCTCTGAAATGGCGTTTAAGATCGCCGGTTCGATGGCCTTCAAGGAGGCAATGCGGAAGGCGGATCCCGTCATTCTCGAGCCGATCATGAAGGTTTCGGTCATCGTTCCCGATGAGTATATGGGCGATGTTATCGGTGACCTGAACGCTCGCCGCGGCCAGATCCAGGGGACCGAGAGCCGCAGCGGCGCGCAGCAGATCGACGCCTTTGTGCCGCTGTCCAGCATGTTTGGATATGCGACCGATCTGCGAAGCAAAACACAGGGCCGTGGTCAGTACACCATGGAGCCCAGCCACTATGTCGAGGTGCCCAAGAGCATTGCCGAGACCATCATGGCTGGCAGAGCGAAGAAAGAGGGCTAAAAAGCTGCTTTCCGCACCCTGTTCCACTTGATTTTCGTTAGCCAAGTTGCTACAATAAGACCAAGTGACCACTTTCTGATTTTAAGGAGGAAATTACAATGGGTAAGGCAAAATTTGACCGTTCCAAGCCGCATGTTAACATCGGCACCATCGGCCACGTTGACCACGGCAAGACCACTCTGACTGCCGCGATCACCAAGGTCCTGGCTCTGAAGGGCGACGCTGACTTCATGGATTATGCCAACATCGATAAGGCTCCCGAGGAGCGCGAGCGTGGCATCACCATCAACACCGCTCACGTCGAGTATCAGACTGATACCCGTCACTATGCCCATGTTGACTGCCCGGGTCACGCTGACTACGTCAAGAACATGATCACCGGTGCTGCGCAGATGGACGGCGCCATTCTGGTTGTCTCTGCTGCCGACGGCCCGATGCCCCAGACCCGCGAGCACATTCTGCTCTCCCGTCAGGTTGGCGTTCCCTATATCGTTGTCTTCATGAACAAGGTTGACCAGGTTGACGATCCCGAGCTGCTCGAGCTCGTCGAGATGGAGATCCGTGACCTGCTGACCAGCTATGACTTCCCCGGCGACGACACCCCGATCATCAAGGGTTCCGCGCTGAAGGCTCTGGAGTCCACCTCCACCGACATCAACGCGCCCGAGTACAAGTGCATCCTCGAGCTGATGGACGCTGTCGACACCTATATCCCGACCCCGGATCGCGCTGCTGATCAGCCGTTCCTGATGCCGGTTGAGGACGTCTTCACCATCACCGGTCGTGGCACCGTTGCTACCGGTCGTGTTGAGCGCGGCACCGTCAAGGTCGGCGAGGAAGTTGAGATCGTCGGTCTGGCTGATGAGAAGAAGAAGACCACCATCACCGGTCTGGAGATGTTCCGCAAGCTGCTCGACTTCGCGCAGGCTGGCGACAACGTCGGCGCTCTGCTGCGTGGTATTCAGCGCAACGAGATCGAGCGTGGCCAGGTTCTGTCCAAGCCCGGTTCCATCCATCCCCACACCAAGTTCGAGGGCCAGGTTTATATCCTGAAGAAGGATGAGGGCGGCCGTCACACCCCGTTCTTCAACAACTATCGTCCTCAGTTCTACTTCCGCACCACCGACGTCACCGGCGTTATCTCTCTGCCGGAGGGTGTCGAGATGTGCATGCCCGGCGATAACGTCACCATCGGCGTTGGGCTGATCACCCCGATCGCCATCGAGCAGGGCCTCCGCTTCGCTATCCGCGAGGGCGGCCGTACCGTTGGTTCCGGCGTTGTCTCCAAGATCGACGAGTAATTTTTAGAATTACACGAAAAAGGGACTGGCTTTGCCAGTCCCTTTTTTTATTGTTTTAACGATAACAAATTTTTTTAGAGGAAAAGTGAAACAGCACAATAGACAAGCAACAGCGCCATAATGGTGTTGACCAGTTTGGTGTGCTCTGAAAAACAGATACTTGAAAACCGATCCGAATAATGACCAAAGGAGGGTAAATAAAAAGCCAATAAAAGCAAGAAGAAGGGCAAAACCAACCAAAATAATGGGCTGATTATTGTAGTGGGGAAGGATGTAAGCTTCCATCGAGACAATACAATAGATATAGATCTTGGGATTGATGAACTGCAACAGTAAGCCGGACACAAAGCCGCTTTGGAAAGAACGCTCCTCAATTACACCGTTGTCACGAAAGGTTTCCCATGCGAGATAGAGCATATAGGCCGCGCCGATGATAAGCATCGGCAGTTTAATCTTGGGTATCCAGGCTGAAAGCAGACTGCAAAATGCAGTACAAAAAAGCATAACGATCGAGAATCCAACCCAAATTCCTAGATTAAAGGGTAACCCCTTTTTTGAAGCCCTTGCGGTTACCGTTGGACATTGACATAATATTATTGGGGCCAGGTGTAACTGCGGTGACAATGGCATAGGTCAAAAATGGGATCCAGCGAAACATAGTTGACAGCTCCTTTCAAGTATAATATGATATTGCAAAGATAATCCAATATATCGGATTTCTTATATAAGATAACAGCATTACAATATATTGTCAATAGGTGAATAAAATGGAGATCACAAATAGAATTGCAGAAAACACAAAGCGCCTTCGCGAGCAGAAGAAGTTAACGCTGGATGCGGCGGCGGGCTTAACCGGGGTTTCCCGAAGTATGTTGGCACAGATCGAGCGAGGAGAGGTGAATCCCACGATCTCTGTACTCTGGAAGATCGCAAACGGTTATAAAGTCTCTTTCACTTCACTTGTTGAGGATAGTAAACAGAAGGTATCGGTTATCAGAGCGCAGGAAATACATCCGCTGCAAGAGGATGAGGGGCGTTATCTCAATTATCCGATTTTTGCATTTAACGACCGTAAGTTGTTCGAAACCTACCGAATTGTGATTAAACCGGAAGGGTTCTTGTCCGCACAGCCACATTTGCGAGGAGCGGAGGAATATATCACGGTTTTCTGCGGGGAGGTAGAAATTACGGTGGCAGAGGAAAAATTATTGCTCGGTAAGGGGGACTCTACCCGATTTTTTGCAGATGTCCCCCACGCCTATCGAAATGTGGGAGAGCAGACCGCAGAATTGAGTATGCTGATTTTTTATAATGGATGAATCATGGAATACCGAAAAAAGGCTGCGAACTGTGATTGCACAGCTTGCAGCCTTTTTGTTTTATTCGGCTTTTACTCAGACCGACAGCCTCTGGCTGAACCAGTCGAATAGCGCGTTTCGAGTCATTGGCTCACCATGTCCGACAAAACAATGGGTGAAGTCCATTTCCCGAAGCGCAGAAGCGAAAGATGAGAGCCTGTCGGGGTGGTCGATCCAGTCATTGCCCACGAGTTCTTCATAGGCAGCGTCTCCGACGAAGAGAACACGTTCTTCCGGTAGCCAGACCACCACTCCGTCCTCTGTATGAGGATTGGTTAGTTGACGGAGTACCGCATGACAACCACCCAGGTCGATCGTCAGCTCACCCGAAAAGACAATTTCGGGCAGGTTTACCTGAATTTCTTCCAGCTGCGGATATTCCACCCGCATATGTTCTTCGCAGAATTTTTGCACAACGCCGGTTTCAAGATAGGTGTGCATCGCATCATCGCTCCAAACCAGCGAGGCGTCCCGCTCGAGATCCTTACGGGTAGCGGCGCAACAGATTGAAACGGCATCAAGCGCACAGAGCCCATAGCAGTGATCCCAATGGGAATGGGTCAACGCCACCAGTTCGGGATGAGGCAGATTGCGCTCATCAAGCAGATGCAAAAATCCGGCCGCGTGCCGGGCGGAATTTCCTGCATCGATCATCAGGGAGCGGTGGTCGCCGCGCAGGTATCCCAGAACCGGGCGATCGGTTGCTTCCTCAGACGGGATATACCAAAGTCGGTCGGAAAACTGAAAGAGCATCCAAAACACCTCCATGATTCTAATTTTACCATATTTTTTTCTGTTTTGTCAGAGCAAACGCGCAAACGCCTTTTGGCATATTCCCGCCTTGCCGGTTCATAGAGATAGAGGAGAACGCTGCCCGTCCGGGCGCTGGAAAGCAGAAAAAGGGGCGTGCACAGCATGCAGACAGAGAAAAGAGGACTCTCCACCGCACAGGCGAAAGAAAAGCTGGAACAGCAGGGGCCTAATCAGCTGGCCCAAAAGGATAAGGCGTCGGCGGCCGGGATGTTTTTGGCCCAGTTCAAAGACCTGATGATCGTTATCCTTGCCGTAGCGACTGTTCTGTCGGCGCTGATGGGAGAGACAACCGAGGCGATTGCCATTATTGTGATCGTGCTGCTCAACGCTGTAATGGGGTTTGTGCAGGAATATCGAACAGAACGCACCCTTGAAAGTCTGAAAGCGATGTCAGCGCCTGAGGCAAAGGTTGTGCGGGATGGGCGGGAACAGACAATTCCAGCACGGGAGCTGGTATGTGGCGACCTGATTCGACTCACGGCAGGGGACCGGATCCCGGCGGATGCCGTTGCAGCGGACTGTGTCCCGATGGCGAGTGATGAGTCGTTCTTGACCGGTGAAAGCCTGCCGGTGCGAAAAAAGAACGGCAGTCCGCTATACATGGGTGCGATCATCACCGAGGGACATTGCGAGGCGACGGTTACTGCAACCGGGATGCAGACCGAGATGGGAAAGATCGCCGGGATGCTGAATGATCATCAGGAAGAACGCACACCGCTGCAAAAACGACTGGATCAACTGGGGAAATTTGTTGCTGCGGCCTGCCTCATCATCTGTCTTTTAGTCAGTCTGATTGGTTGGTGGAAGGGAGAGGAGCCGATTGACATGGTTCTCACCGGAATTTCCCTTGCGGTGGCAGCGGTACCGGAGGGGATGCCTGCTATCGTAACCATTGTGCTTGCACTTTCGGTTGGAAGAATTTTGAAAAAGGGGGCGGTGATCCGCAAACTGCATGCGGTTGAGACCCTGGGCAGCGCAGGGGTCATCTGTACCGACAAGACGGGGACCCTGACCCAGAACCGGATGACCGTAAAGGAAATTTTTTGTGCGGGCAGGCAGATCTCGGTAAGCGGAGACGGACTGCGGGCGGAGGGCGGGTTTTATTGTGACGGAAGACCGATAACTCCCGGCAAGGATCCGGTGCTTGTCCGACTGCTGCGGGTCGCTACCTTGTGCACCGAGGCGCGGATCAACCGGAAGGGCGATCGCTATGAACCGCAAGGAGATCCGACCGAGACGGCGCTGCTGATTGCGGCGGCAAAGGGAGGGGTTACCCGGGAAAGCCTTGTACCGCTGTTCAAAACAGTTGCGGAACATCCATTTGATCCGGTTCGCAAACGGATGAGTGTTGCAGTTTCCGGCAGAGAGGGACAGCTGCTGCTCTGTAAAGGCGCTCCGGATTTACTGCTTGAGCGCTGCTCTGCGATTGCCCTGCCGGGTGGCAGCCGACCGATGACCGCCGCTGACCGAAGAGAGATTCAGAACGCTGCCGCCGATATGGCAAAACGGGCGCTGCGGGTTATCGGCCTGGCCGAGAGCAACGATCCGTCGGGTGGAGAGGAGCGGTTGACCTTCCTTGGCCTTGCAGGAATGATTGATCCCCCGCGGCCGGAGGTCGCCGGCGCGGTACGCAACTGCCGGCGGGCGGGAATCCGGCCGGTCATGATCACCGGCGATCATCGGGATACCGCCGCGGCGATCGCCCGACAGGTGGGAATCCTGCGCCCGGGAGATGAAGTGTTGACCGGGGAGGAGATTGAACGGTTGACCGATGCGGAACTCGCTGCCCGTTGCCGCCGGGTATCGGTCTACGCGCGGGTTAGCCCGGCCCACAAGCTGCGTATCGTCAAGGCCTGGAAAGCCGCAGGCAAAGTGGTGGCAATGACCGGTGACGGGGTGAACGACGCGCCGGCGGTCAAGGCGGCAGACATTGGTGTTGCAATGGGAATTGCCGGTACCGATGTCACCAAAGAGGCAGCCAGCGTTGTTATTTTGGATGACAACTTCGCCACCATCGTCGCGGCGGTGGAGGAGGGACGGGTCATCTACCAGAATATTCGCAGCTTTATCCGGTATCTGTTGACCTGCAACCTCGGCGAAGTGCTCAGCATGTTCTTCACCATGCTGCTGGGGCTTCCGGTTCCATTGCTGCCGATTCAGATTCTGATGGTCAACCTGCTCACCGATGGCCTGCCGGCGATTGCGCTGGGGATGGAACCGCCTTCACGCCGGATCATGGAGCGTCCCCCGCGACCCAAAAACGAGGGCCTTTTTGCTGGCGGATTGATGGCTGTGATCCTGATCCGTGGATTTCTGCTGGGTGCGGGAACCGCAGGGGTGTTCTATGTGGTGCTGTGGATGAGCGGCGATCTCTCCCTCGCCCGCAGCGCGGCGTATCTCGTTTTAGTCCTTTCTCAGATGGTTCATATCTTTGAGTGCAGGGGAAGGGGGCTTTCCCTTGCGGGAAATCCCTATCTGGTTTTTGCTGCCCTTGCCTCGGTTCTCATTACCTTTGCAACGGTTTATCTTCCAATTTTGCAGCCAATCTTTTCCACCACACCGGTGGGCGCGGCGTATCTGCCTCCGATGCTGATTGGTATTTTTGCAGGGCCGCTCTTTTTTGGACTGCTGCGTATTCTGCGGCGTGCGGTCAGGCGGTAGGTGAACTCTTGATTTAGTCCCCAAACTCCCCAAAATATTTCCGTGTTCGACGGGTATACTGATGTAGAAAGTATTCTGCCTCACTACATGGGGCGGGGAAGTGCGGGGGTGTTCCTTTGTCAATACGGGTAAAAAGAGCAGCTGCATTTGTGCTGCTTGCATTTTTGGTGCTGGCTGCTAGTGCACGGTTAATGGTCTCGTCGCTGCTGCCGGATGCCTTCTATCTCGTTGCGGGAGAGGAGTTAAAGATTGCGGCGCTCCCCTTCGTGACGGTAGAAAAGCCGGACGAAACGGTGCAGGCTGCGAGTGTAACGCCGGGAAGTTCCTACAACATCGAGTTGAGTTTGTTTGGCCTGATGCCGGTCAAAACAGTGCGGGCGGAGATTGTCTCTCGGCGGCAGGTGCAGGTCTGCGGAACCAGCTTTGGAATTAAAATGTTTTCGAACGGGGTGATGGTGGTCGGGTTCAGCGACATTCTTAGCAAAGACGGTTACCGCAATCCTGCGGAAGAGGCGGGACTCACACTAGGAGACTATATCCTGACAGTCGATGGAACTCGAGTGCGGACCAACGAGCAGATGGCGGAACTTGTATCCCGCAGCGAAGGCGCCTCGCTGGAAGTTGTCTACACCCATGAGGGAGAACAGAAAAACACGACCTTACAGCCGGTACGGGATGCGGTAACCGGCGGTTGGCGGGCGGGAATTTGGGTGCGGGATTCTTCCGCGGGGATCGGAACGCTAACCTTTATCGACCCCAACCTCTCGGTCTTTGCCGGACTGGGACACGGGATTACTGATGTAGATACCGGAGAAAATGTGTCGGTGGGCAGCGGAGAGATCGTAGCGGTCGAGATCTCGGGTGCGGTAGCCGGAACACCAGGACTTCCCGGCGAACTCAAGGGGAGCTTTTCCAGCATGATCCCGATGGGAAGTATTCGGATTAACGGAGATACCGGGGTCTACGGTGTGATTTATGATACCGCAGACCAAGGCAGAATGATGGAGACAGCACAGCAGCAGGAGGTAGAGCCGGGACCGGCGCAGATCCTCACAACAGTAGACGGGAGTGGGGTTAAGGCCTATGACGTCGAGATTGAAGAGATCTCTTTTAATGCAGCCGACCCCAACCGAAATTTGCTGCTGCATGTCACCGACCCCACGCTGCTGGCTGCCACCGGCGGAATTGTACAGGGAATGAGCGGCAGCCCGATTATTCAGAACGGACGCCTTGTGGGTGCTGTAACCCATGTTCTGGTAAAGGATCCCACCCGCGGTTTTGGTATTTTTGTGGAGAATATGCTCAAAACAGCCGATGAAGTTGCGGATGCGGCCGGATCGGCCGCCTGATTTCAGCGAAATATGATTATTTGTAAACTTCTTTCAGAAAATACGTTGCAATAAATGGAAAAATATGGTAAACTCTTCCTAGTGAAGATGGTTGCAGAATTACACCACAGCAGTTGGAGGAGTTTCTATGGAAGTCAGGGCAAAGGTATTGTTGACCGATTCTCAGGACGCGCAGACCCGTCTTTGCGAGGAGGCACTGGAAAAGTCCGGCGTCGAGGTGATCCGGTGTGAGAAGAATGGGCTTAAGGTGCTCAAGATGATTGAGGAAGAGCATCCGGACGCCTGCCTTTTGGACGCGGTGATGCCGGGACTGGACGCAATGAGTGTCAAGGCGCATTATGAGGAGACCCATCCCGAGGAGAAACAGATTGCCTTTTTTGCGATGGGAAGCGCGGACAACGATCAGTTTCAGAGCGAGCTGATGGAGAGCGGCATTGCCTATTATTTCCTCAAGCCGTTTGATGTGAACTCGATGGCCCGCATTGTGAGCAAGAGCGGCGCGCGTCCGCAGCAGACCCGCGGAAAGAGCGACGAGGTCAAGGTGACCGAGACGCTGCATCAGATCGGTGTACCCGCGCATATCAAGGGATACCAGTTCCTGCGCTGCGCGATTTTGATGAATATTGAAGATCCCAGCCTGATCAATTCTGTGACAAAGCGGCTATATCCCGAGATTGCAAAGCGGAACAATACCACCGCCAGCCGGGTGGAGCGGGCAGTCCGCCATGCCATCGAGGTCGCATGGGACCGCGGGGATGTCGATGTGCTCAACAGTTATTTCGGCTATACGATCCACAATCTGCGGGGTAAGCCGACCAATTCGGAATTTATCGCAATGATCTCCGACCGGATGCGGCTGGAGAAGAAAAATGAGGGAATGGGTTAAGAAAAAAAGTTCCCTTTTGTACCGGTAAGAAACAAAAGAGCGGCGGGCCGTGCAGGCAGTGCAGGCCCGCCGCTCTTTGTTCAACTCCACAGAGAAAGTTAGTTTTTATCCAGCCAGTCAAACCGTGCGATAAGCCATTGTTCTGGCGTATCGGCCTCAAGCAGGAAAGGATCGTCGGTTAGGTAGGTTGGAGTATTCGTTTACTCCGATGTAGGTGATGATAAAGTTGTTGTTCGCAGCTAAAGATTTTGGCGGAAGAACAGCCCATCCGCCTTCGCGCAATAACAGTTATCGTCAAGGTCATCAAAGTAAAGGCTTTTGACGGAATACCCGCCGGCATGATTGTTTGGACCACTAAGAAGCCCCCGCTGCAATCGGGAATACGGCTTTGCAGCGGCAGAGGGGGAAATAAAAAATTTGTGCTCCACCCGGTCAACCCGCCATTGTGCTTGTGCCAGCGTTCTTCCCCCTTTCTTTTGAGTATGCATCA
>CALXBG010000038.1 GCA_944386485.1 uncultured Pygmaiobacter sp.
GGGACAAAGCCAACGCTGCGCTTGTCCTCTTTGCCGCCGCGGAAGAGTACCACCGTCGGAATACTCATAACCCCGTACTGAACGGCCAATTCCTGCTGCTCATCGACATTGATCTTGCCCACGACTACACGGCCGGCAAGTTCGTCGGCGAGCTGGTCGATCACCGGGCTCATCATCTTGCAGGGTCCGCACCAGCTCGCCCAGAAATCTACAAGAACCGGTTTATCGCTGTTGAGAACAATCTGCTCAAAATTCTCTTTTGTGATCTCGATTGCCATAATATTTCCCTCCTGTAAAGAAGTATCGGTTGAATTTTTTATATTATACCATTTAGGTATAGTTTTTGCAAGTCTTTTTTTCCACACCACCTACTTTGACCGGGCCATCAAACAAAATGCAAAAAGGCGCCCTAAAGGCGCGGTGACGCAAGAAAACGACGCCGTAAAAAGGTCACTTTTGCGCGGCTACTTCGTTAAAGTGCCTCGACAACCATGGAGGGTGCCTTCGGCCCTTTGCCTTGTACCCGCATCAAAATTGACCTTTTTACGGTGCGCGCAGTTCTGCCCCGGAATTTTGGATGGAGAAAGTATGAAAAATAGCCCCTTAAGCCTTGGTGGCTTGAGGGGCTGTTTTGAATGCTTTATACGCCAAAATTCTACGGCAGAACTAAACTTCCCGAAGGGAAGTTGCGTTTTCTTACGCCACCGCGCCCAAAGGCGCCTTTTTTATCTATCCACGCTTAAGCTCTGAAATGGCAAACGAAGAACATTTCCTTTCGCAAATCGGCTCAATCGAGACTAGCCGAGTAATCGGGCCAACCGCTCCAGTACCAGATCCGAAAGGGTATGCGGCCTGGGCGGCAATCCCGGCTTTTCCGGCCGCTCCACCTTGGGATGCACCGGTTTGGTCTGGGGCTGCGGCTCTTTCGGTAGCTCGGGCTTCTCTTCCGGCAACCCGTATGCCGCCGCCACTCTTCTGACCCGAACGCCCTCTCCCGCAGTCTGTTCCGCTGCGGTGCGGATCCGCTCGGCCGCAGCCTTGAGCGCATCATAGGCATCGTCCATCTGCTTTTCAACCGCGGCCAGCTGATTCTGCAACTCGCGGATACTGTTATTCAGCGTCTCGGCGCTGGCCTGCGCCGCC
Organism: uncultured Pygmaiobacter sp.; assembly: GCA_944386485.1. Classification (GTDB taxonomy): domain Bacteria; phylum Bacillota; class Clostridia; order Oscillospirales; family Ruminococcaceae; genus Pygmaiobacter. Next base: position 1,144 of record CALXBG010000038.1, read on the forward strand.
CGCTGCTGCCGCTGAATTTCTTCCTGTGCGTCCTCCTGCATATGTACGGCCGCGCGATTGGCATCGGTCAAAATTTTATCGGCGTCACGCCGTGCCTGCGCCGTGACCTGTTTTGCATCCTGACGAGCCTCCTGCAAGACCCGCTCCGCCTCACGGCGGGCCACCTGTGCCTGCTGCGCGATCTCCTCTTCCCGCGCGCGCCAGCCCTCCAGCGACTGCTCCAGTTCATCAATCCGGGCGCTCAAATCCTGTTTTTCGCTGTTCAGCGTCTCCAGTTCGCGCGCACGCTCCGCCGCACTCTCCCGCTCCTGCCTCAGGCAATCCTCCAGCTTTCGCGCCTGCTCCAGCTGTTTTTCCAGCTGTTCCGCCTGTTGCTTGAGGCCGGCTTGCTCCTGCCGCAGTATGTAATTGTCTTTTTCCGAGACAAACAACTTCGCACGGAAGGACTCGCTCTCCCGTTTTGCATCCGCCACCTGTTGTTCCAGCCGGCGGCCGTTTTCCTCCTGCGTGGTCAACCGGTCGGAGAGTTCTCTGGACTGCGCCGCCATTTGGGAATTATCCTGCTGCGCGGCCTCCAGCTGCTGCTGAAGCGTTTCAATCTGGCCGGAAAGCTCTTGTTGACGCTGCTGATTGGCCCGCATCATCTCGTCGATGGCCGCAAGCACATCCTTCTTGCGAAACCCCCACAGCGCGGTGGGCAGAGGACGGCCCTCGGCTGGATTCTGCCCGCCGACCGGCGCAAAGGTAGCGCCCTGAATCTCTTCCACCCTGTTCCCTCCTTTTGTCTCTCTTTCGCTCTTTTACAACTACTTAACAAGTATTATACCATTGCGGATTGTCGAACAAAAGGGCTTTTTTCAAAAAAGCCGCGCCGCTTCCTTTCGACATTCTGCAAAAACAAAGGCAGCGGGCGCTTTTCCCAAACGTCCGCTGCCAATAATTTACTGTTTGCCGTGGTTGTTGAGCAAGGTCAGCACATCATCGTAGTAGCTGCCGTCATCCTGCTCGCCCTCCGCAGAGCTGCTGAAAGAAACCCCGCCGTTAAGGCCCTTGCTCGAGAAGGGATTAAACGGCTCGATCGGATCTCCCGTGCTGCTCTCGCCGGAGAAGCGGATACCGCCTTCCTTCTCCTGCGCGGGCGCCTGATTCTCGAATCCGGTCGCGATGACGGTAATCCGCATCTCATCGTTCATCGCCTCATCTACTGCGGCGCCCCAGATGATGTTTGCGTCGGGATGCGCCGAGGAGGTGATCAGCGAAGCCGCGGTGTCGACCTCTTCCAGACCGATGTCCGGCGAGGAGGTGATGTTGATGATGACGCCGCGCGCGCCGGAGATGCTGGTCTCAAGCAGCGGCGAGGAAATCGCGGCCTGCGCCGCCTCCTCGGCCTTGTTCGCGCCGGTCGCAGAGCCCACGCCCATATGCGCGTGTCCGGCATCTTTCATGACGCTGCGGACATCCGCAAAGTCGAGGTTGATGAAGGCGGGCACATTGATCAGCGCCGAAATGCTCTCAACGCCCTGACGCAGTACATTATCCGCCGCCTCAAAGGCATTGAGCAGCGTAATCTTTTCCTGACTGATCATCTTCAGTCGCTCATTGGGGATCACGATCAGGCTGTCGACCTGCTCACGCAGATTGGTAATGCCCTCCTCGGCAAGGGTCATCTTGCGCCGGCCCTCAAAGGCAAACGGCTTGGTGACGATGCCGACGGTCAGGATGCCCAGCTCCTTCGCGATTGAGGCAACAACCGGTGCGGCACCGGTTCCGGTACCACCGCCCATATCGGCGGTGATAAAGATCATCTGCGCGCCCTTGAGTGCCGCCGCGATCTCGTCCCGGGTCTCCTCCGCGCTGCGCTTGCCGACCTCGGGATCAGCACCGGCGCCGCGGCCACGGGTCAGCTTAGCGCCCAGCTGTACCTTCATCGTGGCGCGAGAGGCCGCCAAAACCTGCAGGTCGGTATTCATAGAGATAAACTCGACGCCCTTGAGACCTGCTTCCACCATTCGGTTTACCGCGTTGCCGCCACCGCCGCCCACACCGATAACCTTGATGTTGGTGACATTCTCTGTCTCATTGTCGAGGATAAACGCCATTTGAAATTCCTCCTACCGTCTGCGCGAAAACGGCCTGTCCGTTTTCGCCTGAAATTATATCGTGAATGCGTCGCTTGTCCATTAACGCTGGTTTTGCCTTTTATATATTACTTTAATTAGAGTAACAGATTTCAAAAAACAATTCAATAGTTTTTGCAACAATGTACAAAATTCGTTTTTACTTTTTGGCATTCCGCCCGGTCAGGATCCCGTCCGGAAGGTTGTTTTTCCAGCGTCGCTGGCATCCAGAACCCCGGTCGTCGAATCGGTAAAGTAAGAATCTTCCAGCGTCTTTTTGATCATTTCAAGTTTATAGGACAGCTGCGCCGTTGTACCCAGTTTGATCTGGATTCGCCCATCATAGCCCAGCAGAATATCGTAGGGATCGGTAAAATCGATGCTCGTCACAGGCTCCAGGCCGCTCTCATCCAGCGCGGTGAGTACGGTTTTTACCAGCTCGTCGGTGCTCGCATCCGCAGTCGAGAGACTGTCACCGATCGCGCTGCTTTGGGGTTGCAGTCCGGTAATGGTGCACAGGCCCGATTCTGCCGACGATGCCACACGCAGAATCTTGAGGCTTTCGCTGAGCACCAATGTGCCGCTTGCCGTCTCGATGCAATACCGCTCCTGCGCCGGTGTGACGATAAAGACAACGGTATCCGGCAGCCTGCGGCGTACCTTGACGGTTTCAAGATAGGGCAGCTTTTGCGCCATCTGCTCCTCCGCCTCGCTGATCTTGAATCGGAACATATTTTCTCCCAGCTCATGGCCAAACGCCTCGACCAGTTCCTCCTGCGAGTAGATACATTCGCCGTCCACCCGGTAACCGTCGATCTGGAATAAGACCGTCACCGAGAGCAGAAATCCGGTTGCGATAAACAAAAGCATCAGACCAACGGTAATCATCGCCCGGCGCCGGCGCCGGCGCCGGGCCTCACTATGAGTGACCCGGCGAGGAGTCTGACCGTTGGGCAATCCACCGGGGAGATTGGCCGCCTGCCGGTTGCGCTGCTTCTGCCGCTCTTTTGCGATTCTCTGTCGCTTCTTTTGCAGCGCCTTTTCTCTCTTTTTTTCGAGCTTGCGTTCCTGCCGTGCGGCCTTTTTCTTCTCCTTGACCCGCTGACGGACCGCCTTGTCCCGCGCTTTTTTCTCCGCTGGGGAAAGGTTGCGGCGGGGAGCGGCCGGTGTCTGGTAAGGCAGCTGTCCGCTCTGTGTTCCGCGTTGCTCCCTGCTGTTCATCCGGCTCTCCCCTTTCTCATTCCTGAATCATTCTATCGCAGATCGCACCGTATCGCACCGTACTGTGCTCCCGTTCCGGCTGTGTGCGGCAGCCGATCACCGCACCCAGCGCGCCAAACATACCGCCGATGTCCTCATATCCGCGGCGGATATACTCCATTCCGCCAATCCGGCTCTCGCCCTCGGCTGCAAGTGCCGCAATGACCAGCGCCGCACCGCCTCGCAGATCACTCGCTTCCATCCTGGCCCCTCGTAGTGCCAAAACGCCGCGGATCTCCAACACACTACCTTGACAGCGCAGATCCGCCCCCATCTTCGAAAACTGAGTCGAGCAGGCAAACCGGTTGGTAAAAATGGTTTCCCGCAGCCGGGTGGTCCCGTCGGCGGTGAGCATCGCGGCTGCCAGCAGCGGGCCTGCGTCGGTCGCGAAGGAAGGATAAACCCCGGTAGAAAGCTCTCCGAGCGCCGACAGCCGCCCGTCGGAAACCAGCGAAACCCGATCATGATCCAGCCGCCGCACTTTACATCCCGCCTGAGCGAGAAAATCGGCCAGCGGTCGGACCGGCTCAAAAGGAGTTCGCCGCAGCAACAGCTCTCCACCGCAGATCGCACCCGCACAGAGAACCGTCTGCGCGGTAATCCGGTCGGGAATCGGCGTATATTCACATCCGTGCAACGGACCCCCGCGGATAATGATCCGGCTAGTGCCGGCCCCCCGCACCTTTCCGCCACAGGCATTGAGAAAGTCGGCCAGATCCCGAATTTCCGGCTCCCGCGCCACACCGGTGAGCACCGTCTCGCCCCGTGCGGCAGCTGCCGCCATCATCAGCGTCTCGGTTGCGCCGACGCTGGGAAACCGCAGATGAAATCGGGTTCCCTGCAATCCGTCCGGTGCTTCACACTCCAGCTGATCTCCCTCTGCGCTCACCCGCGCCCCCATTGCGCGCAGGCCCTCCAGATGAATATCGATCGGCCGTGCGCCAAGGCGGCAGCCGCCCGGAAAGCTCAACCGGGCCCGGCCCGCACGCGCCAGCATTGGCGCCAGATAATAAATCGAGGAGCGCATCGCCGCCATCAGCGGCCGGGGAACGGTATCGCCCACCGGCCCGCCGCAGCTGAGCAGAAGATCCTGCCCTGCCCGTACCGCCGGGCAGCCCAGCGCTGCGAGCAGCTGCATCGACGTCTCGACATCCTGCAATAGCGGTGCACGCCGAATACATACCGCGCCCCGGGTCAGCACCGCGGCAGCGAGAATCGGCAGGATGCTGTTCTTTGCCGTGGGCATCTCCAGTTCGCCAAAGAGCGGACGCCCGCCGTGTACCAAAATTTCCTCCACACAAACCGCCCCCCGCCGGCCGCGCGGCGCGCGGCCTGATCTTTTGCGCCATCCTATGCGGAAATCGTCTTTTGTGTGCCGGAAAAAGTATAAATCCGGGCCAAATTCGCCCATACCGTATTTTTGAAATGCGCTCGGTTACTTTTCTGCCGCGCGCTGGCTCATCAGCTTTTCCAACTGCACGCTGATCTTTTCCAGGCTGTTCAGATGCGCGCACCCGTGCGCGATCTGTCCCATCTGTTCCAGCTTAGACGGTTCTTTTGTCAGCCGGTCGACCGTCTTCACCAGCTTTTCACCGGTAAGCTCTTTCTCCTCAATCAGCACCGCCGCACCGGGCCGTGCCAGCTCAAGCGCATTATAGTACTGATGGTTCTCCGCCACATTGGGGGAAGGGATCAATATTGAGGCCCTGCCCGCCGCCGCCAGTTCGCTGATGGTGATCGCGCCGCTGCGGCTGATGACAAGGTCGGCTGCGGCCAGACAGGCGGCCATATCGTCAATGTACTCGCTGACCCGCAGGTGAGGATCGCCAAGGATTCCCCGCTCCTCACAGAGCGTCCGGAAGAGCTCGACCCCATAGCTGCCGGTGGCGTGGATGTGATAAAAGTCTTTTTTCTCCCGAATATGCCAGGCGGCCAGCTCTGCTGTTACCTGATTGATAGTCCGCGCGCCGAGGCTGCCGCCGAAGGAGAGCAGGCAGATCTGATCGGGACGCACCCCCAGCTTTTTTCGCGCGCTGTCCCGATCGGCGCGAAGGATCTCCGGGCGCACCGGATTGCCGGTGACGATCGTTTTGTGGGGCGCGCCGAGCTTTTCCACGGCATCCGGCATGGCGGCAAAGACCAGGTCGACCTGTTTTGCGAGGATCTTGTTGGTCACACCGGGAAAGGCGTTCTGCTCATGGATCGCGGTCGGGATTCCCTGCTTGGCGGCGCTGAGCACGATCGGGCCGCTGACATAACCGCCGGTTCCAATGACGAGATCAGGGCCGAAATCGCGCAGAATTTTCCTGCTTTTTCGCCCGGCTGAGGAGAGATACCACAGCGCTTTGATATTTCTCATAATATTGTGCGGCGTCAGGCTGCGCTGAATCCCCTGCACCTCGATGTGGTAAAATGGATAACCCTGTTTTTCCACCAGACCGTACTCCATGCCCTCCCTGCGCCCGGCAAAGGCAATTTCGGTATCCGGATGGCGTTCTTTCAGATGGGCGGCAATGGCCAGCGCCGGGTTGATGTGTCCGGCGGTTCCGCCCGCAGCGATGAGTACTCTCATCCCAAACTCTCCTTTACTGATAATGCTCGGATCCTATCCTCAGGTCCGCGGCAGTCTACTCTGTCTGCTGACCGAAAGCACAATTCCCATTTCACCCAGCAGCATCATCAACGAAGTGCCGCCGTAGCTAAAGAAAGGCAGGCTAATACCGGTATTCGGCACCGTGTTGGTGACCACCGCGATGTTCAGCACCGCTTGAACGGTGACCTGCGCGATAATGCCGACGACCAGCATCGCCCCGAATTTATCCTTGGCGTTAATGGCGATAACCGCGCCGCGCACCAGCAACAGCACAAACAGCAGGATTACCACCATTGCGCCGATAAAGCCCAGCTCCTCGCAGATGATGCTGAAGATAAAGTCGTTCTGCGGTTCGGGAACATATAGGTGCTTTTGTCTGGAATTTCCCAGTCCCAATCCCAGCACTCCGCCGCTGCCGATCGCCAGCAGGCTTTGAATCGTCTGATGGCCCGCCCCCTGTACATCGAGATAGGGGTTCTGCCACATCTCAATTCGGCTCATCGCATAGGGTACCAGATCCGGAAAAGCGATCAGCGCCGCAGCCAGCCCCCCGACCGCCACACCGCCGCCCAGGCCAAACCACTTTAGGCTGGTGCCTCCGACAAACATCATGATCGCCCCGATGGAGAGGATCAGAATGGTACCGGAAAGGTGCGGTTCAAGGATCATCAGCACAACCACCGGCGCGAGCACGATCATAAATGGAATGACCCCGTAGGAAAAGGTCTTCATTTTTGCATAGTTGATCGAGATGATATGGGCAAACAGCACGATAACCGCGAACTTTGCAATTTCGCTGGGCTGCAGCGTGCCCAGTCCCTTGATCGTGATCCAGCGGTGTGCATTGTTATACTCCGGCATGAAGAGCACGATTACCAGCAGAATCAGGGTAACCGCCATCAGCGGCCAGGCGAGATAGTGGAAAATGTGATAATCCACCCGGGAGGCGATCAGCATCGCCGTCACCCCGATCACCGCAAAGAGAAACTGGTCCTTGATAAAATGGAAGCTGTCTCCAAACCGATAAAGCGCCGTCGCATAGGAGGCGGAAAAAAGCATAATCAGTCCAAAGATCACCAAAATCAAAACGGTAATCAGGAACGGAGCATCCAGCGCGGACTGCTTTTTGGTCGGTGCCGCACCGGCGACGGGCTGGACTGATTTTAATTGTTTCCTGCGGCTCAACAATGCATTTTTTCTCCTTTGTTTGGATTGTTTCCACAACAGGCGGTCAGTTCAGATAGACATAGACAAAGCCGAGCAGCACCCCGACAAGGGTGATAAAGGCAAAGGTTCCGTCAATCCGAACTTCGCTCCATCCACACAGCTCAAAATGATGGTGGATCGGAGACATCTTAAAAATCCGCTTGCCGTGGGTGAGTTTGAAATAGCTGACCTGGAGCATTACCGAACCAGCCTCGATCAGATAGATGATCCCCAGCAGGAACAGCAGCTCGGGCCGCCCGATGCCAAAAGCAGCGGTTACCACCGCACCGCCGAGGAACATGCTGCCGGTGTCTCCCATAAAGACCTTGGCCGGATAGAAGTTCCAGAACAAAAAGCCCGCGCAGCCGCCGGCCATTGCCGCGCCGAAGATGCCCATCATGTAATAGCCCAGCAGGGTCGAGATGGTCATATAGCCCAGCATTGCAACAAAGGTGACGCTGGAACACAGCCCGTCAAGACCATCGGTCAGGTTGACCGCGTTGACAAATCCGATGATCACAAGATAGGCCAGCGGATAAAAGGCGATACCGAAATCAAACCGCCCGAGCACCGGCAGGCTGACCGAGGTGGAAAGGGTTCCGTTGAGCTGCATCGCGGCGAGATAGGCGGTCGTTACCACCACCTGCATCAGAATCTTGTACCGTGCACTCAGACCGAGGTTTTGCTTATGGACCACCTTGAGATAATCATCCACAAAGCCGACAAAGGAAAACCCGGCCGTCGCCAGCAGAGAGATGAAAAGCACGGCGCACTGCTGTGCCTGCAAACCGGTAAAGAGATCCTGCTGGGTTACCGCAAGAGTGCCAAAAGCCACCGCGATGGCGGTAACGCTGCCCAGGATGAACATCAGGCCTCCCATCATCGGAGTGCCCTGCTTTTTGTTGTGCCAGGTCGGTCCGACCTCTTTGATAGTCTGCCCGTAGTGCAGCCGTTTAAGCCAGGGCAAAATGAAAAAGCCGGACAGCGCCGTCACAATCAATGAGAGCAGCGCCGCAATGACCAGTACCATTCTTGCCATTTTATTCTTTCCTTCCTCCCGCCCACAAACCGGGTCGTTTTCTATTTTCCTCCCACGGGGTCAGTTTCCGAGATAGGCTTCGAGGATCTCCTCAAAGGCCATCCCGCGGCTTGCCTTAAAGAGCACGGTATCCCCCGCCCGGCAGCAAGCCCGAAGCAGCGCGGCCGCCTCTTCCTTGGAAGTGCAATGGTGAACCTGTGCAAGGCCCGCTTCTGCGGCTCCCTGCGCGATTAGTGCGCCGCCTGCGCCGTAGGTGATCAAGCAGTCCACACCCCGTGCGGACATCGCGCCGACCTCGCGGTGCGCGGCGTCGGAAATCGCGCCGAGTTCGAGCATATCGCCCAATACGGCGATTTTGCGTCCTCCCTCGCTGAGGGTTGCCAGCGCCTCGAGCGCCGCGCGCATGGAATCCGGATTTGCATTGTAGCAATCCTCAATCAGCCGTACCCCATCCGCTTCAATCACTCTTTGGCGCATACCGGTAGTTTTGTAACCTTCCAACGCGACAGCGCAGCGGGCGGGATCAAGGCCCATCCGTGTCGCCAGCGTATAGGCGGCCAGCGCGTTATAGATATTATGGCGCCCCACCGCGGGGATTTTGGCGAGAAAATCACCGTTGATCTTGTCCCGGATCACAAACTGTTCTCCCCGGGCATTGCTTATTATATCACAGGCGGTCACCTGTGCAAACCGGCTGTCAATGCCGAACTGCACTTTGCGGATATGCCGGGGCGGCACCACCGCCGCCAGTCGGGCATCATCCCCGTTGACCACCAGCAGACCGTCCTCCGGTAAGCCGTCGCAGATCTCCATCTTTGCCTCGAGGATCTTCTCTTGACTGCCCAGGTTCTCAATGTGGGAAACCCCGATCCGGGTGATAACCGCCGCGTCGGGACGCGCTGCAAGGGTCAGCTTATGCAGATCCCCGCTGTGATCCATCCCCATCTCGACTACTGCGTACCGGGTGTCCGCAGCGAGCCGAAACAAGGTTGCCGGCATCCCGATCTCATTGTTCTGGTTGCCCTCGGTCTTGAGCGTCTGCCCGAAAGCCGAGAAGACCGCCGCGCAGAACTCCTTGGTGGTTGTCTTCCCCACGCTGCCGGTAATACCGACAACCAGCGGATGATAACATGCGCGATAGTTGCCTGACATCCGAATCAGCGCACCCCGCACATCGTCGGCGACAAAGACCCGATCCTGCGGCAGACCGGGGATCGGATGCTCGGCGAGGACCGCAACCGCGCCGCTCTCAAGAGCCGCCGCGGCAAAATCATGGCCATCCACCCGCTCACCTCGAATTGCGACAAACAGGCTGCCGGGTTTAACGGCGCGGGAGTCGGTAACCACGCTGGCAACCGGGGCTGTCAGCGCGGTCGGCGCAACCCCTTCTAAAAGTTTTTTGAGGCTGATCGGTTCCATGCCCTCACTCCCCCATCTCGTTTTCTTTTTCAGTCAATCCGGCCTGCTGCAACCAGTCGGCTACGATCCGGTGCTCATCCAGATAGATAGTTACCCCGTCAATCGCCTGATAATCCTCGTGTCCCTTGCCACAGAGAACCAGTACATCCCCTTCCTGCAGCGTCTCCAGCGCAAACCGAATCGCGCGGCGGCGCTCGACCTCAACAAAATAGGGGACCTTGCCTTTTTTCAGTTCAGGTTCCACGTCGGCGAGGATAGAATAGGGATCCTCACCCCGCGGATTGTCCGATGTGAGAACGATCAGGTCAGCGTACCGCAGCGCGGCCTGCGCCATCGGCGCCCGTTTGGTGCGGTCACGTTCGCCCGCGCAACCAAACAGTACCACCAGACGTCCCGTTACAAAGGGGCGCAGCCCTGAAAGGACCTTCTCGATTCCGTCGCCCGTGTGCGCGTAGTCGCAGATGATGGTGAATCTGCCCACATAGAGCAGTTCGCAGCGCCCCCGCACGCCGGGCGAATGGGTAAGCGCTTTTGCCACCAGCTCCGGACCAACACCCAGCAGCAGCGCTCCACCGGCCGCGGTCAGCGCGTTGTGCGCCGAATAGCTGCCCGGCATTGGGAACCGCACCCGCTGGATAAAATCCCGGCCCACCATCTCAAATCGGACACCATCGGCCCGCAGCTCGAGATTTTTTGCATTGAGATCCGCTTCATCCCGCTCCACCGAGCAGGTCAGCAGCGGCTGAGGCGGGATCTCTCCCGCCAGCCGCCGGCCCCAGTCATCATCCAGGTTGATCACGGCCGCATCGGTTTGTTCAAACAGCGTCCGTTTCGCCTGATAGTAGTTTTCCATCGTGCCGTGGTAGTCCAGATGATCCTGAGTGAGGTTCGTAAAGATGCCCACCGCAAACCGCAGGCCGTAGAGCCGAAGCTGATCCAATGCCTGGCTGCTCGCCTCGAGCAGTACATGGGTGCAGCCCGCATTTACCATCCGGGCAAAGAGAGCGGCGAGGTCCCACGCCTCGGGAGTTGTGAACTTCGCGGGGATCTCCATCTGGTCCACCTCGCTGCGGATGGTGCCGATCAAACCGCAGCGAAAACCCGCGTACTCCAGAATCTGCTTGAGCAGATAGGTCACGGTGGTCTTGCCGTTGGTTCCGGTCACCGCGACCAGTTTGAGCTTGCGCGCCGGATTGCCGAAATAATTATGGCAGAGCAGCGCATACGCCCGCCGGGTATCCGGCACGACGACCTCCCGCTCCAGGCCCAGCGAATGATCGGTGACCACCGCCAGCGCTCCTTTTTTTAATGCATCTGCGGCGAAGCTGTGCCCGTCAAACCGGCCGCCCCGGGTGCAGACGAAAACCGCACCGGGACAGACCTTGCGAGAGTCGATGGTCACCAGCTCGGTCTCTCCCTCGGGCAGCTGTCCCTGATGAGGAATCCCCTCAAAAAGCTCCTTCAGTTTCATCCGCAGCCTCCTTTGAATCTGTGCGTTATTCCACCGTTGCGTTCGGGTCGTGGAAGGTGACCGTCACAACGGTACCGACCGTCACGCTACTGCCCGAAGTGACATCCTGTGTCGTCGCCACCACGCTGTCCGAACTGATATTGCCGTCTTTGCGAAGGTTCAGCCCGAGTGCTGCGAGGGTCTGTTCGACCGACGAAACGCTGCGGCCGGTCAGATCCGGCACTACAACCGTCTCTTCCTCCAGTCCCTCCTCGGTGTAGAGCACGACGGTGCTGCCCTTGGGCAGCGTGCCGCTGCTGGGGAACTGGCGCAGTACCGTGCTGCCGTTGCCCCGCACATCAACCATCATGCCGTCCGTTCGGGTCAGGTTGACCTGTGCATTGGCGACCTCCTGGCCGACGACATACCGAACCGCAACCTCCTGCTCGGCCGCCTCTTCGGCGGTATAGATCTTCTCTACCCCGAGATAGGGCAGCGCCTGGCTCATGATCTGCCCGACCACCGGCGCGGCCAGATAACCGCCAAAGAACTCACCATCCACCGAGTTCTGCGGTTCGTCGATGATGACCAGCACCGCGATCTCGGGATCGTCGCAGGGCGCAACACCAACGAAGGAGGCGATTCGCGCGTCCGGGTTATTCGAGTCGAGTTTTTCAGAAGTTCCGCTCTTACCACCGACCCGGTATCCCTGTACATAGGCGCGTCCCACCGTCTTGGTATCCTGCATGATGTCGAGGACAGTACGGGAGGTCTCCTCGCTGATAACCTGCCGTTTGGTCTCGGGCTCAAGATCTTCGACGAGGTTGCCGTCCGCGTCAAGGATCTTGCTGACCAGATGCGGCTGCACCAGATTGCCGCCGTTGGCGATGGTCGCCACAGCGGTGATCATCTGGATTGGGGTGATCTTATTCGACTGACCGAAAGAGCAGCTGGCAAGCTCGACCGGGCCAAGCCCGTCAACATCGTAATACTGGCTCTGCGCCTCGCCCGGCAGGTCGATACCGGTCGTTGTCGTCAGCCCGAAGGCATTAAAATAGCTGAAAAAGGTTCCCGCCCCCATCTTGGCGCCGATCTGAATAAAAGCAGGGTTGCAGGAATTGCTCAGTGCCTTTGCAAAGCTCTCCGCCCCGTGGCCGGAGCGATCCGCACAGTGAATGATGGTGCCCGATACGTTGAGCGAACCGGTACATACAAAGCTGTCGTTCAGGGTGCTGGAGCCCGAGTCCAGCGCCGCCGAGGCGGTAACCAGCTTGAAGACCGAGCCCGGCTCGTACAGATCGGAAACCGCCTTGTTCCGCCATTGGGCGTACTGGGCGGCAAGCTTCGCCTGTGCCTGTTCATTTTCTTCGGTGTTGGGGTCATCGACCACCGCCTCGACCGCTGCCCGCGTCTCCTCATCGTAGATGGTAAAGGGGTCGTTGGGGTCAAAATCGCCCTTGGTCGCCATCGCGAGAATTCCGCCGGTGTCAACATCCATTACAATGACAACACCGCGCTCGATGGCATCGTAATCCTGTACCGCACGGTCAAGCTCTTTCTCGGCGTAGTGTTGAATCACCTCATCGATGGTGAGCACCAGGCTGTTGCCATCCTGCGGGGCATAAAAGCTGTCATAATCATATCCCATGTCCCCGCCTGCCGCGGTCTGTGCCGACACCTGCCGGCCCGGGGTTCCTCCCAGCACATCATCGTAATAGGCTTCCAGCCCATACAGACCGGTGTTATCGGTACCGGTAAACCCGAGCACCGTCGCCAAAAAGTTTCCATAAGGGTAATACCGCTTGGAGTCCTGCGTCAGGCTGATACCGTCAAATCCCTTTCCGTCATTTCCTTCGATGGCAAACTGCCGCACCGCGTCGGCGACCGGTTTTTCCACCTTGAGCTTAATCGACTGATAAGCGGTATTGGTTTTTTCCAGTTTGTCGAGGATGGTCTGTTTGTCAACCTCAAGAATTTCGGACAATCCCGCCGCGATGGGTTCCCGATCCTCTTCATCGATGCTGCTGGGGTCCACCGCGACCGTCCAGACGGTTGCGCTTTGCGCCAGCACCTTCATATTCGCATCATAGATAATTCCCCGATTGGCGGGGATGACGACATCCTTGAGCTGCTGATTGGCTGCGCGAACCTTGTAGTCCTCATATTCTACAATCTGCAGTTTGATCAGATTGGCGATTACACTACCAAATCCGACGACGATCAACAACACCACCAGAACCAACATTCTGCGGCGGATAATATTACTCATGTTGGGCTGCGGCGTCTGCTGCCGTGACATCGCGCTCCCTCCCTTTGTTCTTCCCGTTTCTTTCGCATTGATTCTCAAAGAAAAAAGAGGGGTAAAAGATACTTTTACCCCTTCCTCTCTTTTTTCTTTTTAATCACAGAACCGCGCCGCCTTCCGGCGCTCGCTATTCTATCCTATTTTTTCAGGGTGCAAGGTATTCCATCAGATTCATAAAGCCGGCCGAAAAGTTTTCCAGTAATGTTTTGACCTCACTCTCAGGCTTGACCACCTTGTCCTCGCTCTCGAGGGTCAGATAGGTGATCTGGCTGGAATCCACCTTGACCAGGCCCAACTGGGTAACCGCATAATCTTCGACCGTCTCAAGGTCCGTCCGGCTCTCCAGCTGCAGATTCAGATAATCATACTCGCTCTTGGCCTCGGAGAGGTCGCTCTCGGTCGAGGAGATCTGGGTGGTCAGCTCGGTGACCTGTGCGCGGGAGTACAGAACCCCCCACGCCAGCGAGAAGATCACCGCAACTACCGCGATAATCTTGAACCCGGACAGATCCACCCGCCGCTTTGCTTTCGGGCTGCGGGCAACCCTGAGCCTGGGACGCTGCTCTCTATTTTCAAATGTTGTCAGATCATAGGCTGCCTGTTGCATGGCACAGCCCTCCTCTCCCGATCCGCACGGCCCTCCGCGCGGCCTCTTTTTTTCTATCCATTCGGTTCGCCGGGTTCTATCCCGGTCGCACATTTCTCGATGATTCTCAGCTTTGCCGAGCGAGAACGTCTGTTCCGCTCGAGTTCCGCATCATCCGCCTCGATCGGCTTGTGGGTAATTGCCCGCGCCTTTGCTTTTCCTCCGCACACGCAGACCGGAAGCTCGGGCGGACAGGTGCAGGCGGTACACCAGCGGCGAAACCGCTGTTTGACCAGCCGGTCTTCCAGCGAGTGGAAGGTAATGATGCAAAACCGGCCGCCGGGCGCCAAAAGATCAAAGATCTCGTCCAGCCCCTTATCCAGCGCGTCCAACTCGCCGTTGACCGCAATCCGGATTGCCTGAAAACTGCGCCGCGCCGGGTTTTTGTCCTTGCGCCGTACTGCCGGCGGCATCGCTGACGCAACGATCTGTGCCAGCTGCCCGGTCGTCTTGATCGGTTGGTGTGCACGCGCTGTGACGATTCGACCTGCCACCGTCCAGGCACAGGGTTCTTCGCCGTACTCCCGCAGGATTTTGGCCAGCTCCTCTCGGCTGAGGGTATTGACCAGATCTGCTGCACTAGGTCCGCTCTGGCTCATCCGCATGTCCAGCGGCGCGTCTCCCAGATAGGAAAATCCCCGCTCCCGGGCATCCAACTGGTGGGAGGAAACCCCGAGATCAAGCAGCGCACCGTTAATCTGATGGATTCCCTGCTGTGCAAGCAGGCTGCGCGCCTGGCTAAAATTCCCCCGCAAGACCGTTGCCGGCAAACCGGCAAGCCGTTCGCTCGCGGTTTCAATTGCATCGGGATCCTGATCGATGGCATACAGCCAACCGCCGGACAGCCGCTTGGCAATCTCGCGGGAATGACCCGCTCCACCAGCGGTGCCATCCAGATAGATCCCCTCCGGCCGGATGGCCAGCCCGTCAATACAGGCATCAAGCAGGATCGGAATATGGGAAAACTCCATGCTGTACTCCTCGCCCCCGGGTCAGATATCAAGCGCCTCCATCGCAGCCGCCATCTCTCCGTCGCGCATGCTGTCCTTCATCTTCTGCCAGCGGTCCGGCTCCCAGAGCTCTACATAATCTCCGACGCCGATTGCCACGACTTCCTTGTCCAATGCGGCATGCTCGCGCAGGTTGGGGGGCAACAGGATTCGTCCCTGCTTGTCCGGTTGCGCTTCAACCGCCCCCGCATAGAGCATCCGCCGCAGCGCACGGTTTTTCACCATGCCGCTCTCGGAGAGCCGGGCGAAAATTTGTTCGAATTTTGCCGCGGGCAACGCGATCAAACACTCATCCAGCCAACAGGTAACATAGAACTGCTCTCCCATCTCTTCCCGAAAGCGGGCGGGGAAGTTCAGCCGGCCCTTCTCGTCCAGCTTCTGATGATAGGTTCCGATCAGCAAGCTGTCCGCCCCCCTTTTTCGGGTTTTACCCACTTCTACCCACAATTACCCATTAGACTTGAAATTATTATACCTGATACCGGTTTTGATTGCAAGGACAAGTTTGTGAAAAAATGCTGCCAGATCCGCCCAGCAGGCGATTTTCCGCATCAGATTCTTGACAAGCTTCGCCATAAAAGTGTTTAATTATATTTGTGTTGATATTTTCTTTCCCGCGGTTACCGGCGTAAGGGGTGTCAGGCGCTGTCGGGGCAAGATCAAACCATCGGTGAAAGGGAGAAAAGCATGAAAAACCCGATCCGTGTTCTGTCCTTTTTTGCGGTAAATGCGCTCTTCAATCTCGCGTCTTGTTTCGCGCATCCGGTCACGCCGACCGTCATCCAGGACCTTGCGCTGCCCGACTACATGTTTGGCCTCGCGCTGGCTGTTATGATGACCACAATGTTTCTCTTCTCCCCGTTTTGGGGGAAAATTAACACCATCATTGCTTCCCGCGCAACACTATTGATCTGTTGTGCAGGCTATGCCGCGGGACAGATGCTATTTGGACTTGCCACCGGCATGGCAGGTATTCTGTTTGCCCGTCTGCTGGCCGGCATTTTTACCGGCGGTGTCTTTATCGCCTCGCTGGCTTATGTTGTCAACACCAGCCCCGCCGAATCCCGTGGGCGGTATCTGACCATCTATGCCACCATTCAGGGTGTCTTCAATGCCTTTGGCTATTTTGTCGGCGGCATGTTGGGGGAGCTGGGCACCTGGTATGCTTTCCTCGCCCAGGCGATCTGCCTGCTGGCCTGCGGGATCGCGTTCTTCTTCTGCTGTGTTCCCGACGCCGACCCGGCCGCCGGGCACACCAAGCCCGGCGCGCTGCTGCGGGAATGTAATCCCTTTGCAGCCTTTGCCGCCGGCAGGACCTTTCTCAACGCAGCCTGGTTTAAGCTGCTGGGGGTCTGCTGTTTCAGCTATGTGGGTTACAACGCTTTTGAGCAGGTCTTCAATTATTACATCAAGGACCAGTTTGGTCTCTCCTCAAGTTATAATGGAACGATCAAATTTGCGGTGGGCGCCATCTCGCTGATTGCCAACTCCACCCTCTGCATCTGGCTGATGAAGAAGACCGATATCCGCCGCACTATCATTCCGATCCTTATACTCTCCTCCCTCGCCATCGCCGGGGTGATTTTTGCCCCGAACGTCGCGCTTTTCATGGGGATTGCGGTTGTCTTCTATGCCTGCTATTTTGTCTCGGTTCCTCTGTCGCAGAACATTGTCGCCGGACGTGCGGAGGGCAGCGGCAACAGCAGCCTGATTATGGGCTTCTATCAAGCGGTGCGGGCTATCGGTGGAGTCGTTGGCGCTTTGCTCGCCGGCATGCTCTATGGTTTTGCACCAAAGGTTCCCTTTGTCTTTGCCTGTGTGGGTCTGGCTCTCTCGGTTCTTTGCGGTATTCTGTATTACATTGATTGCCGCGCGGAGTCCGCCGTCCGCTGATCTCCTTTCGAACAACAAAAAAGAACGCACAGGCAAATATACCCGTGCGTTCTTTTTTGTTATCTTGGAACTGTGCTCAGCCGTTCTCCTGCTCTTTCAGCTTGGCAAAGCACTCGCTGCAATAAACCGGCCGATCCCCGGTCGGCTTGAAGGGCAGCCGTGCTTCCTTGCCGCAGCTCGCGCAGACGGCGGTAAACATCTCGCGTGCGCCGCGCCCACCGTTCTTGCGGGCAGCAAGGCAGGCCTTGCAGCGCTTGGGCTCGTTCTCAAAGCCCCGGCTGGCGTAAAACTCCTGCTCGCCTGCGGTAAACACAAACTCTTTGCCGCACTCTTTGCACACCAATGTTTTGTCCTGATACATGACTCCGTTCTCCTCTTACATAGTTTTTTGCCCACGGAAGGATTCAAACCGACACCTTTGGAAAACCAACGCTCTGTTTTAAGCTACAAAGGGCATATTTATCGAAGAGCGCCGCCGCTCTCCACTTCAGCAGCACCCGGCCGCTTAAAGTCATTCCTTTTTTAGTTTTCTCCTAACCCGCACCAGCGCGTTTTCCACCGACTTGGTCGGACAGGAAAGCTGCGATGCGATCTGCGCGTAGCTTCTCCCCTGCAAAAAGAGCAACAGCACTCTGCGCTCAAACCGGGTTAACCCGTTGTTGATCCGGTAAACCGTCTCATCGATCTGTTCTCTGAGGATTGCCTGTTCCTCCGGCCCCGGCGTAGAAATCTGCTCGTCCAGCGGCAACGCATCGCTTAATGCCTGATGCTTTTTTCGCCGCGCGGTACGGCGGGCGGCAACAATCGCATTGCGGATACAGACGGTTGCGTAGGTCTCAAAGGTGGCCTGTCCACCCTCCTGATAGGAGCGCACCGCGTCGAAAAGACCGATATACCCCTCCTGTACCGCGTCTTCAAAATCCAATCCCGGACAGACAGCCGCCCGCGCAAAACGACGAATCTTGGGCATAAAGCCGGCAATCAATGCAGCCAATGCCGCCTGATCACCCTCTCGTGCCCTGTACAGGTCTACCTTGTTTCTCCTGTCGGACATGCGTCGCCTTTCCTTTTCATCGAATTCTGAAATCTTTTATAGTATAATTTTTGCCCCTGCCGATGTCAATACTTTTTTCAGTTTTTCCTGTTTCGGTTGAATATTTTTTGTCTATAATGCCCGATTTGGTTTGTTTTTTCACCACAATACGCCCTTGATTTTTCAGTCGCTTTCCTTTATAATATATAAGTCATCCTATCACGCCGGTATGATGGAATTGGCAGACGTGACGGACTCAAAATCCGTTGGTAGCGATACCGTGCCGGTTCGACCCCGGCTACCGGCACCATAAAAGCAAAACAGTATAGATGCCGTAGGCCAGAAGCCTACGGCATCAACTGTTTCCGGGCTTTTTGAGCTCGAAAATTCACCGATGATTCCATAGATGCCAACCACTGTTTCCCCCTAACTGGTGGGACTCGAACCCCCCTCTGCTCAGAGGTTGGCAAAATCAAAACCATGTGGCGCCCTTTTTGAAGCAGTATTTTTCAAAAAGGGCGCTATTTTTCTGCCAGTAGAATACACAAAGTTTGGGGCGTCAATTTGTTGGTCGTG
>CALXBG010000039.1 GCA_944386485.1 uncultured Pygmaiobacter sp.
AGGTAGTGGGGTATATTAAACTCCAGATTCCCGCCGGCAAGGCAACCCCGGCACCGCCCGTTGGTCCCGCTCTTGGCCAGCACGGCGTCAACATCATGTCCTTCACCAAGGAATTCAACGAGCGCACTCAGAAAGACATCGGCTACATCATCCCGGTTGTCATCACCGTTTACGCGGATCGCTCGTTCAGCTTTATCACCAAGACTCCTCCGGCCCCGGTCCTGATCAAGAAGGCCTGCGGCATCGAGTCCGGTTCCGGCGCTCCCAACAAGACCAAGGTGGCTACCATCACCAAGGATCAGCTGCGTGAGATCGCCCAGACCAAGATGCCCGACCTGAATGCTTCCTCGATCGAGAGCGCGATGACCATGATCGCCGGCACCTGCCGCAGCATGGGCGTCACCGTCGCCGAGTAAGACGCAGACCCGCCATTAGTGGGAGGAAATTTCCGATAAACCACAGGAGGATTGAATATGAAACACGGTAAGAAGTATGTCGACTCTGCCAAGCTGGTCGACCGCACCAAAGCATATGAGGCCGAAGAGGCTCTGGCGCTGTGCTGCCAGACCGCTAAGGCGAAGTTCGATGAGACCGTTGAGCTGCACGTCCGTCTGGGCGTCGACAGCCGTCACGCTGATCAGCAGGTTCGTGGCGCGGTCGTGCTGCCCCACGGCACCGGCAAGGACGTGCGGGTAGTCGTCATCGCCAAGGGCGATGCGGCCAAGGCTGCTGAGGAGGCCGGCGCGATGCTGGTCGGAGACGAGGAGCTCGCCGCCCGGATTCAGAACGAGGGCTTTATCGATTTTGACGTGCTGATCACCACCCCGAACATGATGGGTGTGGTTGGTCGCCTGGGTAAGATCCTCGGACCCCGTGGCCTGATGCCGAACCCCAAGGCCGGCACCGTTACAATGGATGTCGCTAAGGCGGTTACCGAGGCCAAGGCCGGTAAGATCGAGTATCGTCTGGACAAGGCCAACATCATCCATGTACCCATCGGCAAGGCTTCGTTCGGCCCCGAGAAGCTGGGCGACAACCTCAAGACGGTCATGGACGCCATCGTCAAGGCAAAGCCCGCCGCGGCGAAGGGCCAGTATATCCGCAGCGCCACCGTGGCTTCCACGATGGGCCCCGGCGTCAAGCTGAACAGCTCCCGTTTTGGCGGCTAAAAAGCTTGACAAATCCCAGTCTGTTGGGGTAAAATAATAAAGCTGTCCAAAGACAGCAGGTATCCTTTGAGATATAAAAGGGTCAAGCCCTTGCCTGCCGAGGATCGCGCCAAGATCAATTCTGATTTTTTGCGCCTCCCTCCGGCTGGTCCGGGGGGAGGCTTTTTTATCGGAACTTGTGGGAAATGAGGTGAATAGAAATGCCGAGTGAGAAGATTCTGTCCCAGAAGAAGGCCTATGTCGAGGAGCTGGCTAGCAAGGTAAAGAATTCGGTGGCTGGCGTCGTTGTTGATTACAAGGGCATCAGCGTTGCCGACGACACCAAGCTGCGTCGTGAGCTGCGTGAGGCTGGCGTCGAGTACACCGTCGTCAAGAACACCATGCTGCGCCTTGCGGTTGCCGATCTGGGCTACACCGAAATGGAGAAGGTGCTGGAGGGTTCTACCGCCATTGCCATCTCGAAGGAGGATCCCATTGCCGCCGCGAAGATTCTGGGCAAGTTTGCCGAGGCTTCCAAGGGCAAGTTCTCGATCAAGGCCGGTTACATGGAAGGCCGTGAGATGGGCGTCTCCGAGGTTGAGGAGCTGGCCAAGCTGCCGGGCAAGCAAGAGCTGCTGTCGATGCTCTGCTCCGCGCTGCAGGGCAACATCCGTGGTCTGGCTGTCGCGCTCAATGCCATCGCCGAGAAGAACGGCGAGGGAGACGCGGCCTGAGCTTTTTAACTGGATCACACACATTATTTGAAAAAACCAAATGTTATGGAGGGACAAGAATATGGCTTCCGAGAAGATCACCAATTTTGTTGAGGAAATCAAGACCCTGTCCGTGCTCGAGCTGAACGAGCTGGTCAAGGCCATCGAGGAGGAGTTCGGCGTTTCCGCTGCTGCTCCCGTTGTTGTCGCTGGTGGCGCCGCTGGCGGTGCTGCTGCCGCTGGGGAGAAGACCGAGTTGGACGTTGTTCTCGCTGATGTCGGCGCGAGCAAGATGCAGGTCATCAAGACCGTTAAGGAGATCACCGGTCTGGGCCTGAAGGAGGCGAAGGACCTGGTTGACAACGCTCCCAAGACCCTGAAGGAGGCTGCTTCCAAGGCCGATGCCGAGGAGATCAAGAAGAAGCTGGAAGAGGTCGGCGCGAAGGTCGAGCTGAAATAAGCTTTTTTCGATTTGAAAAGACGGATGGCTTTGCCATCCGTCTTTTTTGTTTTTCTGAGATAACATTTTTGAGACCACGGGATAATCGATTTATTGGTGCAGGATTGACAGTTATAGGCCGGAAAGTTAAAATGAAAACAAGAAAAATATAGCCGGCTTGCAGCAGCCGGCCAAAAAAGGAGTGGTATCCATGCGTCCCATCTATGATAAGACTCCCCTTGAGCACCTGCTTGCGGAGTTGATTCGAATCCCCAGCATCAACCCGCCGGGCGATGAGACCCCCTGCGCCGAATTACTCGAGGAGTTTTTGTCCGATTGCCCTCAGCTGGAAATCTCCACCCAGCATCTGGGAGAGAACCGGAAGAACCTGATTGCCGTACTGCGGGGGACCGGGGAGAAAAAAGCGCTGCTCTTCAATGGCCATACCGATGTGGTGCCGATCGGTGAGCGTTCGGGCTGGACGCACGATCCGTTTGGAGCCGAAGTCGTGGATGGGGTGATGTATGGCCGCGGCACCGGGGATATGAAGGCGGGCTTGCTTGCTCTCGCGGCGGCGGTCAAGCTGCTGGCGAACCGGGACGAGCCGCTCAAGGGAGATATTGTTTTTCTCGCTACTGCAGGAGAAGAGGTCGATGGCTGCGGTGCAAAGGCCTTTGTCCGGGAATGGGATATGACCCAGTTTTCCGGTACTGTTATCGCTGAGCCGACTGGATCGGTGGTTGTTTCGGCAGAGCGAGGCGCGCTTTGGGTCAAGATCCATTCGATCGGTGTAACCGCGCATGGTTCGGTTCCGCATACTGGTGTCAATGCGATCCAATATCTGATCGAGACCCTTGAGAAGATCCGCAAGGGCTTCAATCCGCAGAGCGTTCATCCCACGCTGGGCAAGACAACGATGAACCTTGGTGTCTTCCACGGGGGCATGGAGCCGAATATTGTGCCGGATAACGCATGGGCGGTACTGGACTTCCGCACCGTGCCGGGCTATGCGCGGGCAGAACTGCTGGAATTGGTCAACGGCGCGATTGCAGAGGTCACCGCCGAGCACCCCGATGCGAAGCTGTCGATCGAGCTGATCAACGACCGCCCGCAGGTTGCTACGGATGAGAATGATCCGCTGATTCAGGCCGCTGTGGAGGTCAACGGTACACTCGGCCGTTCGACCGCCATTGAGGGTAAGGTAGCCTGCACCGACGGCTCGATTCTCAACACCGTCTGCGACACCCCGATGTTGATCTATGGCCCGGGCGAGGCCAGTCAGGCGCATGTCTACGATGAGTATGTCCGGCTGGAGGATTTCCACAACAGCGTGAACTTCTTCTATGAGCTGGCAGAAAAGCTGCTTGGTTGAGTGATAAAAAAAGAGCTCTGTCCATTTGGCCTTTTGGGACAGAGCTCTTTTTGATCTGCCAAATAAATTAGCGAACCGAGAAGGCGTAAACCGATACCTCGTGGTACTCCTCTCCGACCCGAAGAACGGTGGAGGGGAAGTCGGCGCAGCGGTTTGCCGCCGGGAAATACTGGGTCTCAAGGCAGACAGCTTCCCGATTGCGGTTCTGATGGCCGCCCTTACCCGGCTCGGCATTCTCATCCATCGAATTGGCAGAATAGAGCTGTACGCCGGGGCAGGTGGTTGAACAGGTCAGCGTAATGCCGGTCTTATCACCGACCAACACCGCGGCCTCAGCCAGCGCGCCGGGTTCCTTGTTCAGCACAAAGTTGTGATCATAGCCGCCGGCCAGCAGCAGTTGTTCCGCCTGCTCACCCAGCCGCTCGCCGATGGTGTGGAACTGCCGGAAATCAAACGGGGTACCTTCTACCGAGGAAAAGACACCGGTTGGCAGCAGATCGCCGTCGATGGGGGTGAAGGAGGAGGCGTTGATTCGCAGCTGGTGACCGGTAGCATCGCCACCGCCGTTGAGGTTGAAGTAGCTGTGGTTGGTCAGGTTGACGACAGTATCCCGGTCAGCCGTTGCGCGATAGTCGATGGTCAGCGCACCCGCATCGTCAAGGGTGTAGCGGGCGGTAAGGGTCAGATTGCCGGGATATCCCTCTTCGCCGTCGGCGCTATGGCAGGTCAGGGCAATGCCGCCGGGGATTTCGGCAACCTCGAACATCTTTTTATCAAAGCCCACAAAACCGCCATGCAGCTGCTTCTTTCCCTCATTGGCGGTCAGCGGATACCGCTTGCCGTCAATTTCAATGTAGGCATCTGCCAGCCGGTTTGCATTGCGGCCGATCAGCGCACCCAGATAACCGCCGCCGGTCAGATACCCTTCCAGACGGGGATAACCCAGTACCACATCCACCGGGCCGCCGTCGGTTGGCACCAGAAGCGACTGGATAATTCCACCGTAATCAAGAACGGTAACTGCCAGACCCGCGGTGTTGGTCAGGGTGTAGGCGGTAACCTGTTGTCCCTGCGGCAGGCGGCCAAAAGGTTTTGTCATGACCTGAATCAAAGAAAAGACCTCCTTCGGTTTGAAACGCTTTTCTTCAGTTTAGCCGTCTACAACAGGAAAGTCAATCGGTATCGATCTGTATGGAAAAATAAAATTAGCGCAGGTAATCCATTGCGCGCAGTAAACGATTGCAGCCGATTTGCAGCTGAGCCGGATCGCCGAATGCGGAGAAGCGGAAATAGCCTTCTCCGGCCGCACCGAACCCCACACCGGGTGTTCCAACCACCCCACCATACTCGAGCAAAAAATCAAAAAAGGCCCAGGAGGAAAGCCCGCGCGGACATTTAACCCAGAGATAGGGGGAATGACGGCCGCCCCAATAGGACAGACCGGCCGCCTTGAGGGTTTCAGCAAGCAGCGCAGCATTTTCCGAGATTCGGGCAATCGACTTTGCGGTCTGCCGGCGTCCCGCAGGGCTGTAAACCGCTGCTGCCCCACATTGGACAACATAACTGACCCCGTTGGTACGGGCACTTTGCCGCCGTGCCCAGAGGGTTTGAAGAGGATAACCGCGAACGATGAGCTCGCAGGGCAGAATCGCGTAGCCGCATCTAGTGCCGGTAAAACCGGCCAGCTTGGAAAAAGATCCGATCTCGATCGCACAGCGATGTGCGCCGGGGATTTCGTAGATGCTGCGAGGTAACGCGGGATCCGAGATAAATGGTGCATAGGCCGCATCAAAAAGAATCAGAAGCTCGTTGGCACGGGCATACTCCACCCAGGCGGACAACTGGGCGCGGTTATAAACCGCGCCGGTCGGATTGGCGGGACTGCACAGATAAACCGCATCGAGATCTGGTTTTCCGGGCGGCGGCATGGGGAGAAAATCGTTCCCCTCGTCTGCAGGTAAACGCACCGGTTCCAGTCCCCGGATGAGACAATCATCCCATACTGCGGGATAGGTCGGATCACAGAGCAGTACCCTACTGCCCGGCTCCAGCAGGTCCAGCAGTCCACCCAGGTCCGTCTTTGCCCCATCGTTAATGAAGACTTCGCGCGGCTGTACCGGAGCGCCTGTGGCAGTCAGCGAGGCTGCAATTTGTTGGCGTAAAAATGGATACCCTTGTTCCGGGCCATAACCATGAAAACTTTTTTGCCGTCCCTGCTCTTTTACCGCCCGCCGCATTGCCCGGGTGACAGCCGGGCATAAAGGCCCCGGGACGTCTCCAATGCCGAGTGAGATGAGTTTGACCTCCGGCCGCCCAGCGGAAAAACGCTGTGTCCGCTGGCGTACCTCTGCGAAGACGTACGCCTCCTCCAATGATAGTAAACCGCTGTTAAGCCGCATCCAGATCCCTCCGCAAAATAAAATCAGGAAACGTCTATTCCAAAGGTTGGTGAGACGTTCCCTGTTTTTTTACGGCCCTGTTAATTACATTCCGTTGTATTATATAAAAATAATACAAAATTAGATCTCGCGGAACCCCTTTCCGATGATCTCAGAGGAGTTGACCATTGTGATAAAGGCATGCGGATCAATTTTTCGAATAAAGTTCCGCAGCAATACCGCCTGCCGACGGGTCAGGGCGGTGGTAATCACCTGTTCCTCCTGATGGGTGAAAGCACCCTCTGCTTGTGTCACCGTCGCGCCGCGGTGCAGCGTTTCAAGAATAAAGGTTTTGATCTGATCCGATTCACGGGAAATGACGGTGACGTATTTGCGGGAGTTAATCCCATCGATGACGATATCCACGAGAAAGGTTTTGAGCAGCAGGCCCAGCACACAGTAAAGGCCGGTGCGGGCGCCGAAAAGCCAGAAGGTTGCCGCGGTAATTAGAAAGTCTGAGACCAACAGCGCCTTGCCGATCTCCAGCGAGCTGTGCTTTGCCAGAATCATTGCAATGATGTCGGTGCCGCCGGTCGAAGCACCGATGTTGAAGACCAGCGCAGAGCCGACTGCGGGCAGAATTACCGCCCAAACCAGCTCGAGCAGCGTATCTCCGGTAAGCGGGGCAGAGAGGGGGATCAGCTGTTCAAAAAGGGCGACATAGGCGGAGAGCGCCGCTGAGGCATAGATTGTCGCGCCGGTGAAACTGCGGCCTAAAAAGATGAGCCCCAGGGCGACCAGAACAAAGTTGATGATGAACATCGCTCCGCCGACATTCAGCCCGGGGAATAAAGCGGCAAGCAGAATGGCGACGCCGCTGGTACCCCCCATTGCAAAGTGGTTGGGGGTCTTGAAGATACTTATGCCGGCGGCAGTAAAAATTAGACCGAGGTTGAGGATTAAAAACCAGAGAATTCTCTCTTTTGTAGTATGCGGCGTGGACACGGCAAACACTTCCTGTCAACAGGATTTGGAGGGGGGTAACCCATCCCATCGATCATTATAGAAAAAATGATTTGTAGAATCAACAGAAAAATCTGATTATTCAACAAAAACAGCGGACAGCTTTTGCTGTCCGCTGGTCTGGTTGAAAATGTTTAGGCCGTTTCCTCTGTTGCGGCGCCTTCGAGCGCGGCACCGTCGACGGTCAGAGTGGAACGCTGTGCATCTGAAACAATGGCGATGTAGCTTTTGCCGGGGGCGACCGATAGCTCGTCTCCCTTTTCATCAAAGAGAACCAGCGGGTTCTCGGGATCACCCTTTTCCCAGCGGATCTTCTGATATCCACCGCCGGTAAAATAGTACCCCTCGCCACTAGACAGATCGAAATCGGTCAGTTCCGTTTCGAGTTTGCGGCCAACCTTTGCGAAGAGCACAATGAGGTTGGTAAAGGAGAGCTGCTCGCCGGTTCCCTCATCGATCTGAGCTGCACCGTAGATCTCCTTCAAATAACGGCCGGCTTCAGTGTCGTACTTGAAGGCGGCGTCTCCGTAATCCGAAAAGTCAAACTGTACCGCGCTTGCGCTGCCATCGGAAGAAGCGGGATCTCCAAACTGAAATACCGGCTCAAGGGTACCACTCGTCGAGAGAGCGACGGCGTTGATGCCCTGCTGAATCAGGGAAGCATTGGTGTACCAGCAATGCTCCTGTGCCTTGGTCTGGTACCGGTCTTCGTCAAAGACGAAGGAGGTCAGCCCGAGATACAACCCGTCGATGTCCTGATACTGATAATAGTTGAGCATCTCGGTAGCATAGGTGGAACCGCCGATATGGACAAAGATCGCGTTGAGCGGCAGTACGAGCTGGACAAACTGGTCCCGCGCCGAGCGCACCGGCCCCACCAGAGGAACCTTGGTATAATCGGAATAGACCGCCATCATTCGGGTGACGCCCCACTCGGTCTCCATCTCATAGATCAGGTCGGCGTCCGCAATGCCGGTTTGCGGCAATGCGGGCTGCGCGTTATTGATCATAATGGCGACCGGCCGCTGCCCGTCGGGCAGATCCGCGCTTTTTTCGAGGCCGGTAAGCAGATTGTAATCGTAAACGTTGATCGGCTCAGGCGTGGGGGTAGGGGCTGCGGATTCCGAAGGGCTGGAGGGACCGCAACCGGTTAAAAAGGTAAGCCCGGCCGAAATCGTCAGGATCAGGCTCAAAATGCGTTTTCTCATGGTGATCTCCTGCAAAAGACGGCAAAGCCGCCGGAATAAGTGCTGTTCTCCCCCATTATAGGCCGACACCACCCGATTTGTAAAGGGCCCAAAATCTGTCTTACCGGGTTTTATTCGGCGGCGTTTTCAGCTGCGGCCTCGTTGGCGGAGGCGTTTGGATCAATACTGACCGACTCGCTGGACACGCTATCCTCAGCGCCGGTGATCCTGAAATTGTCGTACTCCTCAAGGCTCACCACCGCGACGTAGGACTTGCCGCAGTTGACCTTCAGGCTCTCGCCATTCTCGTCGGTCAGGGTCAGCGCATACGGGGTACCACCCTTTTGCCAACGGATCTGCTCCGCCTTGCCGCCGTTGATGTAAAAGCCCAACCCGCCATAGTCGTAGTTGACATTCTTGTAATCGGGATCTCCCTTGTCCAGCCCGGTGTCCGGATCAATATTGCCGCCGGGGTAAGGATAGGTAGTGATCTCGGTGAAGAGGACAATCACATTTTCAAAGGCGGTCTGTTCACCGGTCAGTTCATCGGCGGTCGACTCAATGATTCCCTTGTGGGAGTTGTACTGGCTCATCAGATACCGGTTGGTCATCGCGTCGTAATCGAAGTAGGTCCGGTAGCTGTCCGAGTGGACAATGCCGACGCTCAACGCATCCTGCCCGGAAAGCATACGGATAGGATCGTTATAGTTGACAAAATCGAAGATGGGGCTGGAGAGATCCTTGCTCATATCAACATCATATTTTTCGACATAAGCACTCAGCAGTTCGCCATTGGTGTAAGCGGTGTGCTCCCAGTCGTAGCCCAGATTATGCCGCGCTTCATCCCAGACGGCGATGGTATCGTAATCGCCATTGGCATCCAGCACGCCGTATTCGGCATCATCCATGTACTGCTGGGTGATCGCGCTGCGCCCGATGTGGACGTACAGCGGCTGGAACGGCATGATCAGACGGAAAAACTGGTCCCGCGCCGAGCGTACTGGGCCGACATCGCCCAGCGATTCATAGTCATTGTACAGCCCCATGAATCGAGTAATGCCGCCCTCGACCATGATCTCATAGACCACCTCGGCGTCGTTGAGCCCGCGCTGTGGACGGCAGGCGGCGATGTTGTTGATCAT
>CALXBG010000040.1 GCA_944386485.1 uncultured Pygmaiobacter sp.
TCCGCCGTCTGCCCGAGGGCTACAACACCGTGCTCCGCGGCAACGGCGCCAACCTCAGCCAGGGTCAGCGGCAGCTTTTGAGCATTGCCCGCGCTGCCGTGGCCGATCCCCCGGTGATGATCCTCGACGAGGCCACCTCTTCCATCGATACCCGCACCGAGGCCATTGTCCAGCGCGGCATGGACGCGCTGATGTACCGCCGGACGGTGTTCGTCATTGCCCACCGCCTCTCCACGGTGCAGAACTCCAATGCCATTATGGTGCTCGAGCATGGCCGCATCATCGAGCGCGGCAGCCACGACGAGCTGATCGCCCTGAAGGGCAAATACTATCAGCTGTATACCGGCGCCTTTGAACTCGAATAATCCCAAAGAAAAGAGGCGCGCCATCCGGTGCGTCCGGCCTTCTTGATTCCCCTGGCCGGCGCCTCGAACGAGATGGTTTCGCTCTCAAAGCCACGCAGGAATTTTTCCTAGTCCTTTGAGGCCTTGTAACGGTCGTAGACGGGTTTTTGCCTGCGATGGGTGTCGATCTGCTTTCCCAAAGGAGGGCAAGGTCGGCGATCTGCCGTTCCGTATCCCGCAGGCTTTCCCTGGTGCGGATGGAGGCGGCGGCAACGGCGTGGCGCCGTTCCGCCAATTCCTCATAACTGCCAATGCCGTGTTCGGTGAGAAACTGCACGGTGGCGGCCGCCCGTTTGGTCGCCCACCACTGGTATCCCGCGCTCTGCCGGGCCTTGATGTTGTCCTGAATGGCGATGAACAGGCTGACCTTCCCGCATTGCTGGCGTCGGCCCCATCCGAAAAATAGGGCGGGAAAATCGTATTAGCAAATCGGCGTTTTTTATTAGCAAGGCCAGAAAAATAGTTCGAATCCAATTAGCAGGCATACAGCGGAAAATGTATAAAATCGTTCCGGCGGAGCGGCAAGGCTGTTCAAAAGGGACGATAACAAAAAACCGCTGTAAACCATCAAAAAACGGCTTACAGCGGGCATTTTTGGCACCCCCGGCGAGAGTCGAACTCACTACATTCCGCTTAGGAGGCGGACCCTCTATCCTGGTGAGGTACGGGGGCATATACAGAAATTATTCAATTTTTCAAGGCTCCTGGATTCGAACGGTTCGTTTGTTAGGAGGCGAACGCTCTATCCAGCTGAGCTACGAAGACAACTGTCCGCCGCGGAATGAATGCGGCGGTATTTGTAATTATAAAGGAAGAAGATGAAAAAATCAAGTTGAAATGGGGGGCTGGCGGTGTTATAATAACCGGTAACCGGCCTGCGGGCCGGGCAGTCTTTTTGCCCTGATATGGAGGAATCTGAGTTGAAGAAAAACCATCTGCGCCGGGCCTTTGTGCGCCGGTCTGGCCATCTGTCCCCCACCCGGGTGATCGTGGCCAGCTTTTGTCTTGTGATCCTGACCGGCACGCTGTTGCTGATGCTTCCCATCTCAACCCGGGACGGCCAGATTGCGGCGGTCGACGCGCTCTTCACCGCGACTTCGGCGACCTGCGTGACCGGCCTGATCGTCTATGACACCTTCTCAAAGTTTACCGTTTTTGGACAGGCTGTGATCCTGCTGCTGATCCAGATCGGCGGTCTGGGCCTGGTAACGCTGACGGCCTTCTTCAATCTCGCGCTGCGTAAGAAGCTGGGCTTCAAGAGAATGATGCTGGCCAGCGAATCGATCAGCCTGGACGAGGCGGCGGGCACCAAAAAGATGCTGTATCTGGTGATGCAGATCAGCTTCGGCTTCGAGCTGATCGGCGCGATCGCCCTCGCGGCGGCCTTCGTGCCGCGGTTCGGCGCAAAGGGAATCTGGATGTCGGTGTTTACCGCGGTCTCTGCGTTCTGCAACGCCGGCTTTGACATCTTCGGCTTTTTGGGGCAGTACGGCAGCCTGACCTTCTTTGCCAACAGCTGGTATATCCTGACCATCGTGGCGCTGCTGATCATCTGCGGCGGTCTGGGCTTCATCGTCTGGCAGGATCTGTTCGCTTTCCGCCAGCGCAAAAAACTGATGCTGCACACCAAGCTGGTGCTGGTCGTGACCGCCACGCTGATCCTGGGCGGCGCGGCGGCGATCGGGGCGATGGAGTGGAACAACCCCGACACGATGGGCGGCATGTCGGTGTCCGGGCGGATCCTTTCAAGCCTGTTCCAGTCGGTCACCTGCCGTACCGCCGGCTTCAACAGCATTGATCAGGCGGGGATGCACACTCTCACCAAGCTGGTGTGCACGATGCTGATGTTCATCGGCGCGGCTCCCGGCGGTACCGGCGGCGGTGTCAAGGTGAGCACCTTCACCATTATCCTGCTGACCGTCGCGGGTGTGCTGCGCGGGCGGGAGGACCCGATGCTGCGGGAACGCCGGATCGACAAGAAGACGGTTTACCGCGCGCTGGCGATCGTCACGCTGGGTCTCGGCGTGCTGATCTTCACCACTCTGTGCATGGTCTTCGACACCCCGGTGCCCGGCGGCCGGATCGACGACAACCTCGTCGACTGCCTGTTTGAGGCGGCCTCCGCCTTCGGCACCGTCGGTCTGTCGGTCGGTGTGACTGCTCAGCTGGGCGGTCTGGTCAAGGTCATCACCTCGCTGACCATGCTGATCGGCCGGGTGGGCCCGGTCTCGATGGGTATTTCGCTGGCGGCGCGGACGAACGAGCTCTCCCGGCGCGAGGTGCTGCCCGAGGCGCGGATCGTCGTGGGCTGATTGCGCTGATTTCGCTTTTTTGTTGACGCGACGGAAAAACTGTATTATCATAGTAACGCGGCCGGACAGCGTCCGGCCGCGTCTGTTTCGAAGCAATGTTAGTCAGGGCTAACGTATAGAGAGCGAGAGGGTGGCAAAGATGACATTGGATGAGTTGGCAATCGGCCGCAGCGCGATAGTGCTGACGGTCGGGGGAGAGGGGGCGCTGCGGCGGCATCTGCTGGACATGGGGCTGACCCCGCGCACCCGGGTAACGGTCCGCAAGCGGGCGCCGCTGGGCGACCCCATCGAGCTGCGGCTGCGGGGGTACGAGCTGACGCTGCGGGCCGAGGACGCGAAGAAGATCACCGTCGCGCCGCTGGAGGAGAAGGGGGCGGCGGAATGATCTTCGCACTTGCAGGCAACCAGAACAGCGGTAAGACCACCCTGTTCAACCAGCTGACCGGCTCCAACCAGCATGTCGGCAACTTCCCCGGGGTGACGGTGGAGCAGAAGGCCGGCGCGCTGCGGGGGGAGAAGGAGGTACAGGTGGTCGATCTGCCGGGCATCTACTCGCTGTCCCCCTATACCAGCGAGGAGATCGTGACCCGGGATTTCCTGCTCAGCGGACAGGCGGACGGGATCATCAACATCGTCGACGCAACCAACATTGAGCGCAACCTCTACCTGACCTTGCAGCTGCTCGAGCTGGGGCTGCCGCTGGTCATCGCGCTGAACATGATGGACGAGGTGCGCGCAGGCGGCGGCACGATTCAGATCAAGAAGCTCGCCGAGGAGCTCGGGGTGCCGGTGGTGCCGATCTCGGCGGCGAAGGACGAGGGGATCGGCGAACTGGCCCGCACCGCGATCGAGACGGTCCGCAACCACCGGCTGCCGGCGCGGCTGGATTTCTGCTCGGGCGCGGTGCACCGGGCGATCCACTCGATCGCCCATATGGTGGAGGACCATGCCGCCGCGATCGGGGTGCCCTCCCGGTTCGCCGCGACCAAGCTGGTCGAGGGAGACCAGCCGATGCTCGAGCGGCTGCGGCTGAGCGACAACGAGGTGGACATGCTCGGCCACACCGTGACCGAGATGGAGACCGAGCTGGACACCGACCGGGAGGCCGCGATGGCGGATATGCGGTACAGCTTTATCGAGAAGCTCTGCGCCGACACCGTCTCCCACCCGGCCGAGAGCCGGGAACATCTGCGCAGTGTCAAGATCGACGCGGTGCTCACCCACCCGGTCTTCGCGATCCCGATCTTCATCGGCATCATGGCGGCGATCTTCTGGCTGACCTTCGGGGTGATCGGCGCGGCGCTCAGCGACCTGCTGGAGGCCGCCGTCAGCGGGGTGACCGCGGCTACCGAGAACTGGCTGATCAACTTCGGCACCAACCCGGTGCTGCGGGACCTGATCATCAACGGCATCTTCGCGGGGGTCGGCTCGGTGCTGAGCTTTCTGCCGATCATCGTGGTGCTCTTCTTCTTCCTCTCGCTGCTGGAGGATTCGGGCTATATGGCCCGGGTCGCCTTTGTGATGGACAGCCTGCTGCGCCGCATCGGGCTTAGCGGGCGCAGCTTCGTGCCGATGCTGGTCGGCTTTGGCTGCAGCGTGCCGGCGATCCTCTCGGCCCGAACCCTCGCCAGCGAGCGGGACCGGCGGATGACGATTCTGCTGATCCCCTTCATGAGCTGCAGCGCCAAGCTGCCGATCTACACCCTGCTGACCGCCGCCTTCTTCCCCGAGCACGGGGCGCTGGTGATGATCCTGCTCTACCTGATTGGGATTCTGCTCGCGATCCTTGTGGGACTGGCCTTCAAGAACACCCTGTTCTCCGGCAACCCGGTGCCCTTCGTGATGGAGCTGCCCAACTACCGGCTGCCCAGCCCCAAGAGCGTCGCGCTGTTGATCTGGGAGAAGGCGCGGGACTTTCTGACAAGGGCGTTTACCGTCATCTTTGTCGCCTCGATCGCGATCTGGATTCTGCAGACCTTTGACATCCGGTTCAATCTCGTCGCCGACAGCGCCAGCTCGATGCTCGCGTCGGTCGGCCGGGTCATCGCCCCCGTCTTTGCGCCGCTCGGCTTCGGGGACTGGCGGGCTGCGACCGCGCTGCTGGCCGGTTTCAGCATGAAGGAGGCGGTCGTGTCGACCTTCGCGGTTCTCGCGGGGGACCTCTCGGCCCTCTTCACCCCGCTGACCGCCTTTGTCTTTCTGGTCTTCACCCTGCTCTACACCCCCTGCATCGCGGCGGTCGGCACCGTCCGCAAGGAGCTGAACACCCGCGCCGCGCTCGGGATGGTCGCGTTCCAGACCGGCTTTGCCTGGACGATCGCCTTTCTGGTCTACCGCGCCGGGCTGCTGCTGGGGCTGTGAGGAGGCCGTATGCAACCGATTGATTTTCTGCTGCTCGCCCTGCTCGCGGCAGGGGTGCTGCTCGCGCTGCGCGCCGCGCTGCGTCACCCCGGCTGCGGCGGGGACTGCGCCCGCTGCGCGCGGGCCAAAAAGAACTGTAACCGAAACGGAGGAACCCGATGAATACCGACCGCCTCTCTCCCCGTGCCAGCCGGGCGCTGGTCGCGCTGCTCACCCTGCTTTTCTCGGCTGTCTTTCTGTGGTCGGGCAACCGGATCGCAGCGGCCGGCGGCGGTGCGCTGCCCCCGCTGACCGACGACGGTTTTCTGCGGGCCGAGGTGGTGGAGATCCTCTCGAGCGAGGAGGAGAACGGTATCCTCGAGCTGCAGTTTTCCGCGCAGCTGGAGGGGGGAGAGCAGGTGACCGCGATCCAGCAGGCCAACACCGCCAGCGCCGTTGAGCTGCCGCCGGTCAAACCGGGGGATCGGATTACCCTCTATCCCAATCCCGACCCCGCCACCGCCGATAGTGTGCCCTACCGGCTGGACGATTATCTGCGGGTCGACGGGGTGCTGGTGCTGGTCGGCGTCTTCCTGCTCGGGCTGATCCTGCTGGGCCGGGGCAAGGGGATGCGGACCGTCGTCTCGCTCGCGCTGACCTGCGCGGCGGTGTTCTGGGTCTTTCTGCCGCTGGTGCTCGGCGGCTTCAACGTCTATCTTGCGGCGATCGTCGTCTGTCTGTATGTCACCGTCGCGACCCTGCTTCTGGTCGGCGGGCCGGACCGCAAAACCCTCGTCGCGATGGCCGGCTGCATCGGCGGGGTGCTGCTGTCCGGGCTGCTGACGGTGGTGGTCTCCCGGCTGCTGCATCTGACCGGCATGGCCGACCAGGACGCGATCTATCTGGCCGATCTGACCACCCGCAACCCCCTCGACCTCGAGGGTATCGTCTTTGCCGGGGTGCTGATCGGGGCGGTCGGAGCGATCATGGACGTCGCGATGAGCCTTGCCTCCGCTCTCTGGGAGCTGCGGTGCGAGGCCGCCGCGCCCACCGCCCGGCTGCTTGCCCGCAGCGGCATGACCATCGGCCGGGACATGATGGGGACGATGGCGAACACCCTCGTGCTCGCCTACATCGGCTCCTCGCTGTCGACGGTGCTGCTGCTCGTCGCCTACGCCACCTCGGCCGAGGTGCTGCTCAACCGGGAGATGATCGCCACCGAACTGCTGCGGGCGGTCGTCGGCAGCCTGGCAATTCTCATCACCATCCCGTTGACCAGCCTGCTCGCCGCCTGGATCTATACCCGGGAAAACCGGACAAAACCGGCAGGATAAAAGGGAAAAGCCCCCCTGATGTCAGGGGGCTTGTTTTGTCCGGGATGGGGGGATCAATCTGCCGGCAGGAAGCTGAACTCCTGATCCTGCATCTCCAGCAGGGTGTCCACCGCCTCTTTGCCGTAGCGCTCGGCAAACAGCTCGAGCACCCCGCGGCAGAGCGCCTCGCCCTGCTGTGCGCCGTACACCGAGCGCATCACGCCGGAAAAGGCGTGGTAGAGGTGGGCGCAGTGATAGGAGAAATCCAGCTGATCTTTCGGATCCGGGTCACCCAGCGAGGGCAGCGCCGCCGCCCCGCCGCGCCGGTGCAGGCAGCATACCCGGCCCTCTTCCAGCTGCTGGTCCATCCGGTAGGAGAGCGCGGGGTTGAACCCGCGGGCGATCGAGGTGTCCAGATCGGCGCAGTAGTCCTGTACGCCGTCGGTCAGCCCGAGCGCGAGGTAGCAGTCCGACCAGGGGCAGGCGTCGATCCGGGAGCACAGGTCGCCCTGCTCCTCCCAGTTGGTGGTACAGCCCGCGTAGGCGTCCGCCGCCGACGGAGTAAAGCCCCATTCGCAGTAGTGCAGGTAGGAGGCGAAGTCCAGCGCGCGGCCGTCCCGCAGCGCGCGCTGCGCCATGCGGAGCCCCCGCTCCTGCGCGTAAAGCCGCACGGCAAAGCGGAACACCGCCGCCGCGTCGTGGTATTCGCCCTCCTTGAGCAGACGGTAGAAACAGGCGGAAAGAAAAGGTGTGTCAGCGCAAGAAAACGCAACTTCCCTTCGGGAAGTTTAGTTCTGCCGTAGAATTTTGGCGTATAAAGCACTCAGAACGGCCCCCCAAGCCACCAAGGCTTGAGGGGCCGCTCTTCGCACTTTCTCCATCCAAAATTCTGGGGCAGAACTGCAAGGCACCATAAAAAGGCCGATTTTGATGCGGATGCAAGGAAAATTCTCGAAGGCACCCTTGGTGGTTGTCGAGAGGATTTGACGACGCAGCCGCGCAAAAGCGGCCTTTTTATGGCGTTGTTTTCTTACGCTGCCACACCTAATGCGTGACTGGTCTCATCAAAGCGGCACATTGGCAGCCCTCCCCGATTTTTGTTGTGTCTATTATAGCACAGTCCGGGATAAAGCGCAGCGGTATGAGAAAAGCCCGGCCTTTCGGCCGGGCTTTTTGAATGGAGCGCAGTCCATTCGGGCGGGACGGAGCGGGTGAGATATGGAAAGAGAGGAAAGCGAGAGCGAAGTTTCCCCGCAAAAGGTTGGTAGCGCAGCGAAGGCGTCGGGAGGGCGCTTGCAACCGAGCAGCCGCAGCAAGCGGGACCTTTTGCGGAAAAGGAGGAATGACGCAGCGGTATGAGAAAAGCCCGGC
>CALXBG010000041.1 GCA_944386485.1 uncultured Pygmaiobacter sp.
ATTCTCCAGCTTTTCCAGCAGCAGAAGATACAACTGTTCATTCTGCCCGGCAGACAGCCCGTCGAACGAGGTGAGCTCGAGTTCCCGACCTGCTGTTTTGCAGCGGTCCAGATACTTGGAGATTCGCTTAATATACTGCTGCCAGACCGGCGCAATGAGCAGCGGATTCGCATTTTTAAGAATAATCCGGTCTCCGGTCCGTCCCGAAATATGCATCCGGAACCCGTCAAAGGAAATAAGCGCATTGATTCTGATCTTCGGGATCAATACCACCGGGTTGACAAGGCCCAGAACCTCGCGGCAATAGCGCGCAGGGTCCTGTTCATACAGCGCGCGGTGCATCAAAAACACCGTCTCCAGCGAGCGGATCCGTTTTTTTCTGTTGGCATGTTCTACCAGCATGAAATAGGCGCCGGTCAGTTTGTTGTAACCACCGTATTTTTCAATGCTCAACCGCGGGTCCGAGGACTTGATCGGCGCCTGTCCTTTTCCCTTGGGAACGATCAGCTGGTCGAACAGACCGCCTGTCACCTCTGCCGCCCGGCGTGTGAACAGGATGTTGTTTTTCGCCATCGTCCGGCGCACGACGGCAATGCTTCCATCGGGACCGGCGACCCAGCCGGATTCGCCGCCGCGGCGCAGATCAAAGTCAAACATGCGGTTCAGGCTGTATTTTGCGTCCTTTTGCCGCAGGAAGTTGGCCGGACTGCGGGTGAATTTCAGGTGGTAGACGTTGCCGACCACGATGTTCAGATAGGCGTCCTTTGCGTGGTGAAAGTCATTGACCTCCCGGCATTTGACGAACAGGGGATCCTGCTCGGTGTGCAGCCCCTTACATTCGCTGGCCTGCAGCTGGCGGCCATCCTCGGTCAGCCGCTGATCCTGACGGAAGGAGGAGACATTGCCCGCCTTGACATAAACAATCTCGGTAGCATCACCAAACCGCCGCTGCAACAGCTCAGCGACGATTTTGCTGGACTGACGGGTTTCCACAAGCTGGCGAGCGATAAAGCCGGCTTGTTCATCCAGCGTAAAGGGGGTGCTGCGGATCAGCCGCTCAAATTTTTCTTTTGACAGAAATCCTTTTTTCCGGAGCTGGGTCCACAGCGGACGCATCTTCTGTCGGATATCGGAGGAAAGGGGATAGCTGTCCGACTTGGCGGCGTTCAGCTCCCGCTTGACCAGCACCCGGTTGCGGATGCTGTCGTCCTTGATCCTGCTTTGCGGGTAGATATGGTCGATGTCATAATCGCTGTCCAGACGGGCAAGGTCGATCACCTCTCCGCTGTACATGCAGCGGCCCATCTGGGTATAGTACAGATAGAGCTTATCCCGCCGCAGCGCGCCCTCCGATTCACCGGACAGCCGCTCAAACAGGCCGTCACAATCTTCGCCGCACTTTTGGTACAGCGCCTCCAGCTCTGCCTTACGCGAGACGGTGCGCCGCCCCTTTTCGCCATCCTCCCGCGCCATCTCGATAAAGATGCGCTTTGGCGGAGCTTTCATAATGCCGGAAATCTCAGCGGCGATGCCGAGTACCTGATGGATCGAGCGCTTGATGGCAGGGGAGGCGTAACTCTCCTGCAGATAGTCCTGCAAGGTCATCGATTGTTGTGAAAATTTTTCGGCGCGGTACTGTTCTACCGCCTGCGCGAAGGTGTACCGGCTGCTGAGCAGTTCCATCAGATTGTCGTTGGTCTGCCAGAGCATGTCCAGAATGGAAAAGGCCTCGCCGGTCTGTGGGTCCGCATGGAAGATGCCGGTCAGAAAGATGCCGGACAGCCGTCCCCAGCCGCTGGATTTGAAGGACAGCGCGCGCTTTTCCTCCTCCGCGTTCAGCAGATTCCCATAGGTCTTGTGTAACCAGCCGCGCAGCAGCTTTCTATCCTCGCCGAAGAGTGCGATGTGGCGGATGATCTCCTCCGCCGCCTCAAGACCGCCGGGACGGCGGATCAGCCAGTCATACTGCTTCCATGGTGCAAGGGTTGCCTTGACGTCGGTGTCAATGCCGGAGATTTCATCCTCTTTTTCCAGTTGCAGGTAGACGCGCAGTTTGGCCTGCGTGACCTTTTTGCCGGTCAAAAACAGATCCTGATAGATCTTTTGCTTTTGGTCCACCGAGATCGGCTGTCCGTTGATCCGCAGCTTATTCAGTTCATTGAGCACCATGAATTTTGTGTACAGCAGCGAATCCTTGGGCAGCACATCCTCTCCGATATAGCTGCATTTCGCAGTCATGCGGGTGATAAAATTTCGCCGGCACTCTTCCAGATCCACCACCTGTTCAAAATTCCAGGGATAGATCTTCTCATTTTTTCGCACAACCCAGCTGTTGTGGGAACGGCTGTCCAGCGGGCCGACATAGTAGGGGATCCTAAAACAGAAAACGCGATGGATCTGTTCCGCCCGGGTCAGTCCGCTCTGGTCGGTCTGAAGCAGAAAGGGGAGATACTGCGCGGCATTTTCCAGAATCCGCACCAGTTCAGCCTCATGCAGCTGATGGGGAATCACCCCGTTGTTTTTGGAGGTCTGCTTCGGAAGGAAGGTGCCGGCGTCCAGCTCCTTGAGGATTTCGGTGATTTTCGGGCTGTCTGCGGACTTCAGCTTGCCCGCAAGATATTTGCGGAAATCGTCGTAGCCGCACCGGTAGCTTTTCGCCCCTTTGCCGGAATAGGCGGGATAGTTGCTCAGCTTGTCCTTGGCGGTGTGGAAAATTTCGCGGTACAGCGCGGGGTCTCCCATCGCCCGGACGGCTTCTTTCAGCGATTTGAGATCCTGCTGATGTTTGTCGTAGGTCCTGACCTTGGCAAAGGAGAGATAGGTCTCACCGTCCCGAATGGTCTCAAGCAGCGCCCAGTCATAGATCTCCTTTGCGGCGAGGATCAGCTCGATGCGGTCTCCCACAGCGGCGGTCAGCTTGTCCTCAATCTGATCGAAGTCCTCTTCCAGGCTGATTTTGGAGATCTCGTCATCACCGGTTCCCTCGCCGAACAGGGTATCCAGCGAGACTTTGGCACCGGCCAGCAGTTCTGCCACGGCATATACAGGACCATCGTTTTTGTCAATTTCAAATACTTCGGCCAACAGCTTTTTGCGCTGTGTTTTGTTCAGTTGCCGGGAGATCAGAATTTCTTTCAGCCGTTGTTCATCCCGGCAGGAAAGCGTGCGGTCATATTCCTGCTCGATGGCTTCGGATAAACGCTTGAGCCCGGCGGAAAGGGAGATGGTCTCCAGCGAGACCTCGCCATAGAGAAAATGACCGCGGTGCTTCAGAATATGATGAAGGGCAAGATAAACCAGCCGCACATCATGCGGTGCGGCGGACTCAATCAAGGATTTTCGCAGATGATAAATTGTCGGGTATTGCTTGTGGTAATCCTTATCGCTGTAATGCTTGTCGGCGAAAAGGGTATACCTCCCCAACGGAAGATCGCCTTGCTTGTCCTCTTCAAGAAATTTGCTCTCCCGAAGCCGCTGAAAAAATGCGGGATCTACCTTTGCGATCTCTTGAGCGAAGATTTCTTTGAGCCATTCGAGACGCGCGCGCTGGCGCTCAATACGGCGGCGGGCAACACGAAAGCCGCGCCGGTCCTGCGCGGTCTGTGCGGCATCAAACAGCCGGATCCCCCAAAGGGTCTTTTCGTGCTGTTTTACTAATTGATAATCCGTGTCGGTTACAGCCCACCCGACAGAATCGGTGCCGATGTCAAAACCCAGATAATAATTCCCAGGTGCCATCAAAGTCCTCCTTGCTTGTCGTAGTTGACAACGATGTTCTGCCGCGGTACAATAAAAGTGTCTTAAGACTACCATCTAAGACAACACGACAGGTTCAAATACGGCATTGCCAAAAACACCGGTTTGTCCGGAATCACATTGTGTGATGAGAAGCCCGCTTTGCGGGCTTTTTTCTTTTTATAAGGTGCCGGATTCAGAATAGAGTACAAATAAATTATAATAGATTAAATGGAAAAAGTTAATAAAAATGTTATAAAATGCGAAAAATTGGAATAAAATGGATGATACTTGATTTTAGATCAGTTTTTCAAAAGAATTTTACAAAAGCTTTCTCTGCGGAAATGGCAAAAAAGCAAAGCCGACAAACGGAAAGCCGAACATTGAATGGAGTCCGAAAAGCAGACAAAAAAGCGGCGCTCCCGCAGGAACGCCGCTGAAAGATCAGGATAGACAAGCAAAGGACTGGCAGAGCGCCAGAATTCCATCAAGGGTACGAAAGGCGTTGCGGTCTGCCTGGGTGGGGGAGATGAAGATGCCCAGATCCTCCAGCCCGTCCAGCAGGGTAATCAGCGCAAGGCTGTCCAGCAGGCCGCTCTCGATCAGGTCGACCCCGTCGGCGAGCGCTTCGCTGCTGCCGCAGGCCGCGACCAGCAGATCCCGCACCGCGGCGTTCAGTTCAGAGCGTTCCATCTCGCAACATCCTTTCCAGCATCTGAAAATCGCATTTCCCGCGGGAGTTGACCGGCATCTGATCCACGGTACACCACCGCTTGGGAACGAAATACGCGGGCAGCATCTCCCGCAGCCGGTCTTTACAAACCGTGGGGGAGAGGGGGAGACCCTGCCACTCGATCACGGCGGCAAGCCCCAACACCTCGCCGGACCGGCGCAGCGGCAGCACCGCTGCGGCCCGCACCTCGGGCCAGGAGAACAGCGCGGCCTCGATCTCGCCCGGTTCAATTCGATACCCTTGTATTTGATCTGTCGGTCGAGCCGGCCCAGGTACCAGAGCAATCCGTTTCGGATGATTCCCTCATCCCCGGTGCGGTAGAGCGGCGCGCCGTCCAGAACGCCAAAGCCCCCGGCGGGCGCCCCGACATAGCCGCGCCCCACGCTCTGACCCGAGATTGCAATCTCGCCGCGGCAGCCGTCGGGCTGCGGTACGCCGTCCGGGCCAAGAACTAGAAGTCGGCTGGCCGCCGTCGCGGTCTCGCCCACCGGCAGCGGTTCATCGACGCCGGTTACCTCGACCGCGCAGACGGCACAGGTCGCCTCGGTCGGACCATAGGCGTTGATCACCCGCAGTCCGGCAAACCGCTGCCGTAGCATCGCGGCGGTGCGGGGCGGTAAGACTTCACCGCACAAAAAGATGGTCTTGAGTGTGGGCAGCAGATCGCGGCAGAAAGCCGGGTCACACAGACATAGTCGCGCGAAGGTGGGGGTGCAGGTCATCCGCTCGGCTCCGCTGCGGGCCAGCGCCGCAAAAAGTGTTGAAAGATCCGACTGCTCCGCCGGCTCCAGCGCCCGCAGCGTACCCCCGGCGGCGAAGGTCGGCCAGAGGTCTGCGATCGAGAGATCAAAGGAAAAACGCGCGGTATTCACCACGACCCCCTGTGTGCAGCCGGCGACCGCCGGCAGGGACAGCATCCAGCGCACGAAGTGTTCCAGCGCCCGCAGCGAAATCCGAACGCCCTTCGGCTCGCCGGTGCTGCCCGAGGTGAAGATCCAGTAGGCGTCCGGGTCATCGTTCCGCGGCGGAAGAGGGGCAGAAACGGAATGTTGCAAAAGGTCACGGGGACGCACGCCGCCCAGTACGGCGGGATAATCCCCGCAGCAGAGCACCGTATGCGCCCCTGCCACCTGCCGGATCCGCTCCAGCCGCGCAATCGGCTGCCCGGGATCCGCCGGCAGATAGGGCCGGCCCGCAAGCAGGCAGGCGAGAAAGGCGACCGGCAATTCGGCCTCCTTTTCCCCCAAAACCATCACCGGTCCGCTTTCCTTTGTCAGCGCGCCGGCGAGCGCAGACGCCTTATCCCAAAGCGCCCGATAGGTCAGCGTCTCGGTTCGGTTTTCATAGGCAACCCGGTCGGGGTGGCTTTTGGCCTGTGCGGAAATCGCCTCGATCAGCATTCAGACCGCCCCCTCTTCTGCAGCGTCCTGCCGGATCTGGTCGGGCGGGATCAGCGCAGGGTCATACATCACCCGCGAATGGTTATCCAAAACAAGCTCTTTTGCAACTTCTTTACCGCTGGCGCGGTCGATCACCCGGCGGTAGACCCGGCTGACCCGATACCAGCCGTCCGGTTCCCTGCGGTAATGGCTGTCCTCTTCGATGATCCGGTAGCGATAAGGGAAGGGAGTCATCGTACGCAGTTCACCACACAGGTCGGTCTCGGTCAACCAGAACAGCAGCTGCACCGGCTGGTCGGTGGTGTTTTTGAACTGGTAGTCGACATTCTTATAAAAGACCGAGGTGCCGGTCCCGAAGGGGACGGTGCGCCGGTCGTCTGGAAACAGCGCGTCGGAGTGGTGGTGCAGTTCGGTCACGGTCAGCGGGCTGTTGAGCACCAGCCAATGCGCCATGTTGGCCAGCTGGCACAGCCCGCCGCCGAGCCCCGCCTCAAAGCGGATGCCCGAAATAGTCAATCCCTGCGTATAACCCTGTTTGGCGGAGGGGTAACCCACCAGTTTCCAGAACGAAAAGGTCTCGCCCGGTTCAATCAGAATACCGTTGAGCTTTGCGATTGCAAGTCGGAGATTTTGTATCTTGCCTCGTTGCAGTTCCATGTCCACCCCGCTCAATCGGCGCAGCAACAGCGAAGTGTGGCCTTTGACCAGACAGGGCAGCGGCGTCGCCTGCCGCTTTTTGGCAAAGACCGCGCCTGACATCAGATGCTTGAGATCCCGCAGCAGATACTCTTTTCGCAGCGAGAGCCAGTAGCCAACCGGCCCCATCTGGCATAGCAGTTTTCTGGCCGCCACCCGCATCGCCCCCTTTTGATTTATCTTACTCTCGCACCTTATCTTTTGCAATCCCATCGCGGCGGCGATGAAAATAGAATTTTCAAATTATCTATTTTTTGAGCGCTATTGACACAATATAATAGGGGAGAATAGACGCAAAGGAGCAGAGAATGAATCTAGTACTGAGCGATAGACCGCTTGCCGGCTTTGGCCAGCGGCACCCTGAACTGAATTTTATCGACCTGTCGGCACTCCATATTGCAAACTGTGTCGGTTGTTTTGGTTGCTGGACCAAAACCCCCGGTCGCTGCGTGATTCGGGATGACGCAGTCGGCGTCTACCCCCTCATCGCGGCAAGCGGCCGGGTGCTCTATCTCAGCCGTATTCGGTATGGCGGGTATGACACCGTCATGAAGACGATGCTCGAGCGCAGTATCCCGGTACAGCAGGCTTTTATTCGGCTATTTGAGGGAGAAACCCATCATCTGCAACGCGCTGTTGTTCCAAAAGATGCAGTCATCATCGGTTATGGAGATATCTGCGCAGAGGAGCAGGCGCTCTTCCGCCGGTTGGTCGAACGCAACGCAAAGAATATGTGCTTTGCACACTATACCATCCGGTTTGTATCGGAAACAGAGATAGAGACAGCGGTGGAAGAGGAGGTTGCAGGATGGAAAAACTCATGATCCTCAACGGCAGCCCGCGGGCGCCGCGTTCCAATTCAAAGCGGTATGCCGCGTTGTTCGAGACAAATTATCCGGGAGAAATCGCTTACTTTGAGATAAAAAAAGAAAATCATCTGCATCTGCGGGACGAAATGGAACATGCGGCAAAGCTGCTGGTCGTCTTTCCGCTCTATGCCGACAGCCTTCCGGTGACCTTGCTCAATTTTCTCAAAACGCTGGAGCAGAATCCACCCCAAAACAAACCGACTGTCTCGGTTTTGGTCAACTGTGGTTTTCTTGAACCGCGGCAGAATGATGTCGCGGTCGAGATGCTGCGGCTGTTCTGTACAGCCAACGGCTATCCATTTGGCGCGGTACTCAAGATCGGCAGCGGAGAGGCAATCCTCGATACCCCGTTTGCCGGGCTGCTGCGGCGAAAGATAAAGCGGTTTGCGGCTGCTGTTGCCCGTAGTTGCAGCGCGACCTTCGCGGTTACCATGCCGCTGCCAAAGCGTCTGTTTTTGCGCGCCTCTACTGCTTATTGGACAAAATATGGCGAAAAGAATGGCGTTTCCAAAGAAGAGATGCAGCGCATGCGGATCGAATAGATAAGATTTTAAGTGCCCGGATCGGCAGTTTGCCGATCCGGTTTTTTATGTGCTGGCGGGCTTTGGCAAACGGAAAATTTCTTTAGTGCGCGAGGTGGATGTACACCGGATATTGGGCGGGTGTTCGCTGGCGAATCATTTGCGATACTGTTTTGAATATCCCGTTTTTGCGGCACAATAGGAACAAGACGGACATTCAACATAAAATCTAGCGGGGAGGTTTTCAAAATGGATCCTATGGTGTACGGCTACGTGCGGGTTTCCACAAAGGAACAATGTGAGGAACGGCAGATGATCGCGCTGCGGCAGTTTCCGGTCCCTGAGAACAATATCTTCATGGATAAGCTCAGCGGGAAGGATTTCAACCGGCCGCAGTATCAAAAGATGCTGCAAAAAC
The DNA here is from genome assembly GCA_944386485.1 of uncultured Pygmaiobacter sp. GTDB lineage: Bacteria > Bacillota > Clostridia > Oscillospirales > Ruminococcaceae > Pygmaiobacter. The sequence continues at coordinate 8,373 of CALXBG010000041.1, forward strand.
TGCGGGCGGGGGATACGCTGGTCCTCAAATCCATTGATCGGCTGGGGAGAAATTATGATGAGATCCTCAACCACTGGCGGGTTATCACGAAGAAGATGATGGTAAATATTGTGGTTTTGGACATGCCTCTTTTAGATACCCGGCAGACTGGAAAGGACCTGACGGGAACCTTCGTTGCCGATCTGGTGCTGCAAATCCTTTCCTATGTGGCACAGACCGAGCGGGAAAATATCCGACAACGTCAGCGAGAAGGCATTGCAGCGGCAAAGCTGCGCGGGGTTCGTTTCGGCAGACCCAAAAAGGAACGGCCGGTCGAATTGGAACAGATCACCGACGCGTGGAGACGGCGGGAAATCAGCTCCCGCGAAGCGGCAAGACAGCTTGGAATCGCACAGGACACCTTCCTGCGCTGGTCGCGCGAAGGGTAAAGTTCAAAAAACATGGAAAAATGTAGACTTTTTCGTTCTGATCATACGTAATGTGGAAAAACGCAGAAAGTATAGCGATTCTCGAAATTACATAAAAAATGAAACAATTTTCATATTTCTTTTCAATACAGGAATAAAATGTGCGACCTTTGCATTGTATATATTATATAAGATCAGAACGAAAAAGTCTGATATTTCGGACAAAAGCAAATCACCGCAGAGTGATGCCTAAGGGTCAAAGGTTTGACGAGCAGACTGAAGATTTGATGACAGCCGGTGAAGGATGACATGCTTTTTTTTCGGCAAAACAACCGGCCCCGGGGCCGGTTGTGTTTGTTTATAGATTTGTGGAAAATCAGAGAGATTCGTCGCGCAGTTCCAAAATTCGATTCCCATCAAGGATTAAAATGAGGGAAGAAAATAGGGTGGATATTCAGCTAGACAGGAAAAACGAAAGGAATGAAGGATGAAAAATGAAACGCAGACGATTTCAATCACTATTGCTTGCGGCGGTTATGATCGCCTCAATGGTAACAAACGCTGTACCGGTTTATGCCGAACCGGTTGTACAGGACACAGGACATTGCATGCACCATCTGCAGCACACGGCGGACTGTGGCTATCGGGAGGCCGACGAGGGCGCCCCCTGTCAGCATGTCTGCACGGAGGAATCCGGCTGTGTGGTGGTCAACTGTGTCCATCAGCATGACGAGACCTGCGGCTATCATGAGGAAGATCCGGACAGCTGCACCCATGTCTGTACGGCAGAGTCCGGCTGTGTGGTGACAAGCTGCATCCACGAGCATGATGACGGCTGCGGTTATCGTGCGCCCACGGCAGAGGCGCCTTGCGGCTTTGTCTGCCCCATCTGTGACTGTGTCTGCACCGACCTGTGCACCGAAGGAAAGGTCAATGCAGATTGTCCGGTATGCAGCAGAAATTGGCAGGATTGCAGTTTCACACAGGTCCAGCTCGCACTTTCCTTTGAGGTGGGCGGCATGCCGGTGGACTATGCCCAGGAGAACGCGACCCTGGTGCTGCAAGCACAAATCACAGGCAACAAGGTGGAAAAGGTTCGGCTGCAGGTGCAGCTGACGGAACAAGAGGCTGGGATGCTGTCCGGTGGAACAGGTGTCAGCATTGATGAAAACCATGTTCTGACGGCAGAGCTGTCTTCCGAGAACCCGCGCATTGAGATCGCAGTAAACAAAAATGGAAATGGCGCCGTGCGGATAGATCTTAGCAAGGAAGACATTGCGGTCTTTCTCACGCCCGAGGAATTTCAGACCAGCCCTGCTGTTGCCGTCAGCGTGGCGGGCGACAGCGTGACCCTTGTCGACCAGTTGCCGGCCGCTGGTGAATACGGAAGCGGCATCCAGTATGACGCACAGGTGGACGATGTAACCGTTCGCTATGTCGACGCGAAAGGAAAATCTGTTCCACGGCAGGAGGCAGCGCCCGATTTTACGCTCTGGTATCAGGTGGGGCAGGATGAACCGCTTGCTCTTGATGCCGAGGCGCTGCCCTTTGGGATGACGGCAGTTCCAAAGATTACGACTGCCGCAGCCAGCGACAGCTGGACCGGCAGCGTTGAGGACGCGGGTACACTTCCCTCGACGGTCCTCACCGGCGATGCGGCGGGCGGTTATCTCGAGCAGCCGGTGTCCTGGTATCTTGTCCCATCCTATCCGGAGGATTATTACGCCAACGCGGGCAGCTTGGTAAAGATCACCGATGAGAATGCATCGTCTTATCCTTCCACGCTGGGCCGCGGATGGTATTTCATTAGTGGTCAGGAGCCCTATCCGGATGACGCGGCGAGTATAAGCGAATATTTGGATGCGTTGGAGCACGACGTCTACTGGGCGGATAACGGCAACGCCGCCTCACGGCGTCCGCAGAGCTTGGACGGGTACTATGAACTGCAATATGCATTTGACGGTTCTTCTTCTTATACCACGTTGACGGAATCCGTACTGGATTCTATCGGGCTGGAAGCAATGCCGCAGCCGACGGTGAAGAAGCAGCGCGGTATCTGGCAATTTTCCTGGGAGGATGTTCTGCCCAGCGAGGTTTCCTATACCGACAGCACCGGTGGCGGCGGTGTGCTTACCCGGGAACTGAACTGGCGCGTGGTGTTCAAGAATACATTGAGCAGCTATGCAATGGTAGAGGTCAACGAAGAGAACGACGATCAGTATTCCAGCGTACAGGGACAGTATGGAACCTATTATGTGCAGGAAACCTCGCTCAAATTTACTGCACGGATCTATCGCGGTAAAACCAGCCAGGGTGATAGTCTGCGCGAGGCTTTTCTGGAGCAGTTTAGCCTGGATGCTGAATACACCGGAGCGCGGCACCTGTACTTCCCGCTGATCGGGGTGCTGGAAGACGGTCATATTATCGAGGATGTCGGGGAAGATCCGGATCAGATCAGCATCACAGTCACCAATCTGTGGCGGTATAATCTGGACAATACCCGTATCGACTATTCGGTAGAAGAGAACAAGGATGGCGCAGACGGACGTCTGGACGGCGTTGAGACATTGGATGAGGGAGACTACTTTGCCATCAGCTATGACAACAGCGCGGTGCCCAGTTTCAGCGACGTTACCGATTCTGTGTACAGCGGCGGTACCCTCAAGCTGACGCTGACCGGAACAGTAAATTACAATGCAACCAAGGTCTGGCTGGATGACGGAAAGACCGTCCGGCCTGAGGCCACGATGGAGCTTTGGCGTTATCGCAGCGGAGAGTCTTACACGACTGCGTCGCTGGTACGAGATAGCAATGGTGCGCCCTATACGCTCTCGCTTGATCATGTCGAACCGAACGCCGATGGCTCTTATTCCATTACCTTTTTAGACGATCTGCCCAAGTATGACCCAGAGGGCTACCGGTACCGCTATGTGGTCCGCGAATATCTCAGCGGAGAAAATGCCGACCGTTATGAACAGGTGTTCGGCAGCGTTGCGGCGGATGGAACGGTGCAGGATACCCTGCCCGAATACGCTCCTCGTGCAGCCAACGATACCTTCTTGTATAATGGAGGAACTCTGTCCAACCGTCTTCGGGGCACCGTTCCGGTCTCGGTTACCAAGGATTGGAAGGCGGCCTCGTTCCAGTCGGAGTTCGAAGATGTGATGGTGCAGCTTCGGCTCCAGTCCCGCTACAAGGATTCCAATACGGAGTGGGAAGACACCGAATATACCTGCGATCTGTTCGGCTTTTTGGCTGAAAACCTCACGGTCGCCCATACCGGCTCCTATCCGCGGTATGATGATCAGGGAAAAGAGATCGAATACCGCTGGGTAGAAGAGTCAGTCTACCAGGGCGGCCGGGTAGAAGACGGAAACTATGTGGGAGGCGCACGGGTGCCGTTTGTCGAAAACGCAGATGGAACCAGAGATTTTGTGTTGGAGCAAAACGGCCGTGAGATCCTGTATCGCAGCAGCTGCAATCAGGGAGAGACGGAAAACTGCACGATCATTACCAATTCGATCGCAAACGTGATCTCCTATGATATGGAAAAGAAATTTGAGCCGGAGTGGAATGAACAGCAGTATGCGGAGAGTTATACCTTCTCACTGTTCCGCACCACAAGCGGCGCACAGCCGATTCGCTATGCAACCTTTACTGTTGATCGGGATGTCGAAAATGCCCCCCCGACGATTACAAAACATGTAAACGACAACGCTGTCCTCTCGATTGAACAGACCGGGGAGTGGAAGGTCCATATTTCCGGCCTGCCGGAGTTTGATGGCGATGGCCAGCGGTATGAATATCTGCTGCTTGAACAGGGCGGCAGCCCGTTGCAGATGACGGTAGAGCGGGACGATGAGGGCAACTATACCGGCGTTGTGTTCAACGGCCCAGGCGAAGGCAATCTCATTCTGGTTCGCAAAGAGTGGATCGACGAGAGCGATACCCAGCATCGGCTGCCGGTCACGGTGACCGTTTACGAGAAAGACACAAACAGAAAAATCGCAGAAACGACACTCGGGCCGGACAGCTGGTATGATATTGTCGGAATCGGCGACCGGGAATGGGAGGATGTGTATCTCCTTGAAACCGCGGTCGGTGACCAGAAGTTGCCGGGCGAGATTACACGGCCGGTGTATGTCAACGACCCGCAGGGAAAACAGCCTACTGCGGTCCGGTTCAGCACACAATATCATGATTATGAGGCCACCTACTCCTATGATCCGGACTTTGGATCGGATGGCGGTTTTGGGGGTATTTGCTGCTTTACCGTGACCAATCGCCGCCTGGGCAATATCAACCTGACCGTCACCAAGAATTGGGTGGACGGAGAGGGAGAAAAGCGGGAAGCGCTTCAAAACGCGCTGGATGAGGCTGGGCTCAAGATGGCTGTCCGTCTGGATTTTATGACGGCCGCTTCCCTCGGCCTGGAGCAGATATATACCATTAGCCGGGACGGCTTTGGCGACGATGAAACTGGAGATATTGTCACCATCAGTCAAGGCAATCCGACCAAGATTAAAGACGATGCCGGCGGGTGGGTGGATTCGATCCAGATTTTGGATCTGACGAAAAGCAATCAGACAATCTATTTCTGGAGTCTTCCCAAATACGACGGCAACGGCGCGTCTGTTCGTTATGATGTGTCGGAAGTCTTCGTACAGTCGGACGGTTCGGTAGTCTCTGAGGAGGAACTTGCCGCACGTTATAGCGATGTGGCCGAGGCCTATCGCGACTATCAGCTCTCTACCGTGGTGGGGGAATACAAGGTCGGCCAAAACCATGCGCTGGATACCCAGGAGTTCACTCTGACCAACAAACTCAGCGCCACCGCGGACATCAGCTGGTACACCCTCTGGTTGGATGATTTTGCCTATGAGTCGAATAACCGGCCGGATATCTATCTGAACATCTATGCCAGAACCCATGAAAAGGATTCGGAAGGCAACGTCGTCACCAAGACCACTCTCTTTGTGCGGAACTACCGGTGGGAGTATGAAGAGATACCCGGAGATATCGGTGTTACAGAGGAAAATTTCTGGAAGTGCACGATCGAGGGTCTGCCCAAGTACGATGATCTGGGCTATGAAATCGACTATTTTGCGGTGATGAATTCCACCGTTAAGACAAGCGATTTTGATTATCTCGATACTGCTTATGCGCCGGAGCGGGCGATCGATGACACCAGTATCTTCGGCACCGCTGCAGGTCTGATAGGTGCGGGTGGCGAAGATCATCAGCATCGGGTCCAGCAGGTGAGCGAGGATGCCCAGAACCCTGTTTTTGCGCTGCAGTCGGGCAACACCTTTATCAATACTATTTACGATACCATCACCTATTCCGGGGAAAAACTGTGGACCAATCTGCCGGATGATTATCCGCTGGTGGATCTGCCCACCGTGACCTTTATTCTCGACCGCTCGATTCCGGGCGGCGAGCTGGAGAAAAACATCGCCTCGATGACCATTGAGGGCGACGACTGGCAGAACCTGAATTCGAACGGGCACTATGAGTTCGAATTTGCCCATACCGGCGCGAATGTGCCGGCCATCAGCGCTTCGGATCTTCCGTTGCCAGAGGGGGAGAGCTGGTTGCCGCGATTCGATGGAAATGGTCGGCTCTATACCTATGTCTTACGCGAGGAGATCGACTGGGAAGGCACCGACGCCGGCGATGCCGGGACGAATGTCTTTGATATAAGCGGTGCCGGGCGGACGATTGCCAACAGCTATAGCCCGGATACGGCTTCTTTGAGTGCGATCAAGTATCTGACAGTCCCCAAGGGTAGGGCGGATGCGGTTTATCCGGCGATCACGATGAACCTGACCCGCAGCTATACCACCAACGCAGGGGAGGCCTCTGAAGAGGAACTGGTCGCAATTAAAACCTGGTCTGCCAAGGACGTAAAGGCAGCGGTGGATGGTGCTGTGGCCGGCGCCGATGGCATGGTCACGGTGAATTACCAGTTCGAATTTTTGGATTTGCCCATTTATGCGCCCAATGGCTCGCGGTATCAGTACACCATCACCGAGGACAAAAACCAGCTGGGCGGCTATCTTACCTGGGCAGCCAGCCGAGATGTAACGCCGGCTGACCTCGAGGATGAGGGCAATAAGAACCGGGTTAGCGTCACCGGGTTGGTGGCGAATCTGGACGACGGCATTGACGCCAGCTTCCTGAACCGGCCGGAGGAGGCCCCTGTGCCGATCGAGCTGACCGGCGTCAAGGTTTGGAATGATCTCGGCAATGCCTTTGGATTCCGGCCGGACTTGGCAGACGGGCTTGAGATCAAGCTCGAGCGCAGCGCCAATGCCCAGAGCGGGCAGAATAACGGCATCGGCTGGCATCAGGTAGAGATCGATGGGACCGCCGTTCAGATTACCTGGACGCAAGATCCGAATAACGCCGACCGGTGGAACTACACCATTACCGGATTGGAGCGCTATGCCGACAACGGGATGCCCTGGCTCTACCGTGTGACCGAAACGATACCGAAGTACTATACCGCGACCGGCAACGGTGTCGTCTCTCAGAAGCCGGCAGATCCGCAGACCGGCAACATCACGATGAACAACCTGAGCAATTCGATCCTGACTAACACCTATTTCAAAAAGATTTGGGTGGATCAGGATGGCGCGCCTATTACCGGAAATCCGCTGGGTGAAGGAATTGAACTCGCGGTGGAGTACGGGTTGCAGCTGCGGGCCAGGGCCGAGGACGGCACCGACTGGAGCGAATGGCAAGAGGCCGGTGCGTACTTTAAGCAAAATCTCGCGGCGGACGATGGGACCGGCCTGCAAAACCGTGTTTACACCGGTTCAATTCAGGCCCCGCTCGGGGACAACGCCTGGGGCGCCGCCTATTACGGTGAGGGCCAGAGCTTTAATAATCTGCCGCGGTATATGAGTGCAAACGGAACGGTTTATGCGCTGGAATACCGGGTGGTCGAGACGGCGGTAAAGGTGTTCCGGGTTGAAGAAGACGGAACAGAAACCCGGCTGCTGCACCAGATCTACACCGCACCCACGAGCAACGGCAGCGGCAGCTATGCCTATACCGTATCCGGAGCGGGCAGAGAACTGTTCGTGCCTTATTACAATGGGGCGGCCGGGCAGGCGAACGGCACTAAGGAGCACAAGAACCAGCTGATTACCACCGAGTTGACGGTCGGCAAGGAGTGGGTAGGGGACAACAACAAGGTCTATCGCACCCGCCCGACTACCACCGCCAGCCGGTACAGCTGGCAGGTTACCCTGCTTGTCGAGCGCAGCGCGGATGGAGTCCATTGGGATCCGATCCCGCAGGACGCGCAGATCACCCTCTATGGCACCGATGATCAGAACCGAGTGACGCAGACCATTGATGGGCTGCCTGCCTATTTCTTTGACGCCGAGGGCAGACTGGTTGCCTGCCGCTACCGTGTGCGGGAGCTGCAAGCCACCGGGACGGATGCGGGAAAACCGCTCAATGCCGGTGCGGAGTTCGCGGGCGGCTATACTGTGGAGTACAGCACGGACGGCCTGATCGCGATCAACACGCTGGCAACGACCGAGCTGCGGGCGATCAAGGACTGGAATGAACCGGGCGAGACCCATCCGGCGGTCATGCTGGAACTTCGCTACCTGAAAGAGGGAGGAGATCCCGACAACAGCACCCACTATCTGCCCTTCACACCCGCCGCAAAGGTTCAGCTCGACGGGTCGGCGGATAGCGGTACAAATGCCCTTTACTATGCGGAAGACGACTGGACCGCGGTCTGGAAGGAGGTCCCGCTCGTCCTCGCGAACAGCGAACGGGATGAAAACGGCGCGACGATCTACAAGATCTTTGAGACGGCGCCCAGCGGCTATCTCGTCGAGCAGAGTACGAAGGGGAATACCACGACCATTACCAACACCCCCAGCGTGACCCCCAGAGTCGCCAAATACTGGCTCGGTATCGATCCGGCGCAGAAGGTGGCGGTGGAGCTGCGGCGCGGTCTTGCCGGCGACACCCAGGGACAGCTGGTGACGACCGTCGAGCTGACGGCGGCCGGCGGCTGGACCCACACCTTCGCGGCACAGCCAATGTATGACCCGGATGGGAATCCTTATACCTACTGGGTTGTGGAGACTAAAGTTGGAGATCAGACGGCAGCGGAGGCAGCGGCGGCCGGTGGGTTCGACATCTCCTACGGCGGCAGCGCGACAGCCGGATTCTCGATCTACAACCGGGAACTGGACACCATCACGGTGATCAAGGACTGGGCGGATGCCGGTGATCCCGATGCGCGGCCGACGGATCTCGAACTGACCCTTCAGCGCACGACCAAGGCCAATCCCACGGAAAGAGATTGGGAGACCCTGACCGATGTGACCTACACCTGGGAAAGGGTGGGTGCACAGTGGACGACCAGTTTCACCGAATTGCCGATGTACGAGAATGAGACCCGGCAGCCCTATACCTACCGGGTGCTGGAGACGGTGCCGGAAGGCTATACCCAGACGGTGATCAGCGATGATGATCTGACCTTCCATTTCAGGAATACCCGCACCGAAGAGATCGATATTCCGGTCCGCAAGGTTTGGGTCGACAACGACAACAACCTCGGCGACCGGCCCGATTCGGTCACGGTGGAGCTGTACCAGAACGGGCAGCCGACGGGCAAGACGCTCACACTTGGGCCCAACCCGCTGCAGTCCCTCTTTAACGGCATCACCGGTGCGAATACCGGATGGAGCGGTGTCTTTACAGATCTGCCGAAGTATGACGCAGACGGCGCGCTCTTTGTCTATACCATTGTGGAGCGCGACCCCTCTGCACACTACACGGTCGATTACAGCACGGAGAAAGACGGCACTCTGGTCGTCACCAACACCGCGCTGGGTGCCCTGACCATCTCTAAAAAGGTCACCGGCAGCGGTGACCCGGAACAGATTTTCCACTTCACCCTGAAACTGAGCGACGACAGCGTCAGCGGACAGCACGGCGATCTGGTCTTTTATGACGGGATTGCAGAGTTCCAGCTCAGCGACGGGCAGCAGGTCACCGCGCGGGATCTGCCGGTCGGTGTGCAGTATACCGTCACCGAGCAGGAGGCAGATCAGGGCCCCTATACCACCCAGAGCAGCGGCGAGACCGGTGAGATCGAGGTCGGTGTCATGGCGCAGGCCGCCTTTGTCAACGACTGGAGCAAGACCGCCGTCAAGGCGGAAAAGCGCTGGCAGGATGAGGATAACCGAGATGGTATCCGCCCCGACAGCATTACTGTTCTGCTGTTGGCAGACGGCAGCGAGACCGGCAAGTTCCTGACCCTGACCGCCGACAATGACTGGAAGGGAAGCTTTACCGAGCTGGATGTCTATGCCGACGGAAAGCCGATCGTCTACACCATCAAGGAGGTAGAGATAAACGGCTATACCACACAGATCAGCGGCAGCGCGGCTGAGGGCTTTGTTGTTACCAACAGCCATACGCCGGAGCGGACCGATCCTCCCAGGACGCCCCAGACAGGGGACAACAGTCATCTGCCGGGTTGGTTCGCGCTGGGCGGCGCGGCAGTTCTGGGCTTGTTGGGCTGTGTGCTGCTTCGCCGGCGCAAAAAAGCCGAATAAACGGCACAGAACCTGATCTATGAAAAAGGCGGCAGGAGTGTATCACACTCCTGCCGCTATTTTTTCGCTTTTTGTATCTTCCAAAAAACAAGGGAAAAAGATACGTCTGCGCCTTACCGTACCCGGTGTTCAAAGTAATCACGAACCACCTTTAGTGCGAAATCCCCGTATTCAGCCCGGGGCAGATCGTCGCCGCACAGGGGCTCCAGCCCCAGATTTTTGCAGATTCGGTTGACCACCCGAATCTTGCCGATCAGATCGTTGTGTACCGCCGAGCGGCTGCGATCCCGACGGGACAGTTCTTCCCGGAACGCCGCGCCCTCAGCCAGCGGAATCTGCCGGTAGGCCTCCATCTTGACCACCGCGGCGACATAGTCGGCACAGCCCTCGATCATGTCATACAGCGCCTCCCGATAAAGATCGGCGTCCGATTGGCGCGCAAACTCCTGTAACAGCTGTTCAAAGTTCAAAACAATCACTCCTTGGGTGTAAAGTGGCTTAGCGGTTCAGTAGCCAGCAGATACCGGCTGCGGTGCGCTCGGCCGGATGGTCGTGGTGCCCGCCCGGGTTGAGACAAAAAACGGTCTCGATCCCCGCGGCCCGATACCATGTCGCAATTCGCTCGGTGTTCTGCTGCACCGGCTGTAACAACGCGCTGCGGGTGTGGCTCTCCCGATCACCGAGCGAGAGATAGACCCGCTCGGGGCGGCAGAGCGGTGGATGGGTACAAAGGTACTCCTCGATGCCGGGGAACCAGAGCGAGCCGGATACGCTCGCCGCACGGGAAAAAGAATCGGTGCGGCACAGAGCATAAAGGGCAAACAACCCGCCCAGCGAATAGCCAGCGATTCCGCGCCAGCAGGGTGGGAAAGACAGCGCCTGCTCCGCCGCAGGCAGAATCTCGCCGGTCAGCAGCCGCAGATAATCGTCAGCCCCACCGGTGCAGGGATCAGAGCCCCGAAATGCAGGTGGGCAATCCCAGGGCGCCATGTCCCGGTTCCAGGTAAGGCCGCTGATTGCCACCAGCGTAAAATCCGGGCATCCTGCAGCCTGCGCGGCGGCGAGCACCCGTGCGCCCTCGTCGCCGAAGGTGTTCAGATAGATCACCGGCGCGCCCGGTGACGCGGCGGGAAAAACGGTCACCGCCCGCCCGTTTACAGTAAAGCTGTGCATCCGCTGTCTCCCTCTTTTCTGTTATCGCCGACGGCATCCAGCAGCTGCTCCAGCGCTGCCGCGAAGGCGGCGTTCTGCGCCGCGGTCCGCTTGGCGGGCCCTTTGGGATGGCCGCCGGCGCGCAGCAGCTTTTTGTTCTGCCAGCGGCGCTCGAGCAGCAGACCGATGTTCTCGTCGGTATACCGCACGCCATCCTGATTCAGTGGGCGGGCGCGGCGGGCAAGACACATGCTGGCCAGCCCGTAGTCCTGGGTTACGACGATGTCGCCGGGATGCACCCGGTTGATCAGCGCGAAGTCGACGCTGTCCGCCCCCTTGTCAAAAACCAGCGTCGTCGCGCCCTCCCGCTCGATCTGGTGGGCGGTGTCGCAGAGAACCAGCACCGGCACACCCCGCGCGCGGCAGAGCCGGATGCTCAGATCCACCACCGGGCAGCCGTCTGCGTCGATAAGAACGGTCACGGGATCTCCTCCTTTTCGAGGCAGATGAATATAAGCTGATACTGCCCCTTCAAACACTTTTTTGAATCCTATCGCCGCTTTGATTTTCCACATCGCATGGTTTAGATGCCGGTCGATGGGGAGAGTGGAGCCGCTGCTCCGCGCAGCTTCTTCATCGGCGCTCTTTCCGGTATCATTGTGCCACATGACAGTAGAAAAATCAATCTGCCGGACTAGCTAAGGGATGAAGCGGGGTAAGAGAGGAAAGAAAGCCATGCGAGCTTCGCGGATGTTTTGCTTTGGATGATGCCGGTTATGCTGGCTGCGGTGATTGAGAATGTTTTTTCGTTGTTGTATTTGTGGTATGATGAGGTCAAGGGGGGATGAGCAGATGCCGCTGAAAATGGTTCAGGGAGATATTACCGCCATGCAGGTGGATGCGATCGTCAACGCTGCAAATGAGAGTCTGCTGGGCGGCGGTGGGGTTGATGGGGCAATTCACCGCGCCGCCGGACCGGGCCTGCTGGCCGAGTGCCGCACGCTGGGCGGCTGCAAAACGGGGCAGGCCAAGATCACAAAGGGATATCACCTGTCCGCAAGCTATGTGATTCACACCGTCGGACCCGTCTGGCGGGGCGGAGGCGCAGCAGAGCGGGAGCTGCTCGCCTCAGCCTACCGCAACTCGCTTGTACTGGCGGCACAATATGGCTGCAAAACGGTGGCATTTCCGCTGATCTCTTCCGGGGTCTACGGCTATCCAAAAGAAAAGGCGCTTGAGGTTGCGATCGAGACGATCAGGGCGTTTTTGCAAGATCACAAGATGACCGTCTGGCTGGTTGCGTTCGATCAAAGAACCTACCGGATGGGGGAGAAAATTCTGGCAGCCGGCGCGGCTGCAAAGTTTTGATGAAACGAGGAGGGAAGTATGCCGTCTGTCGATGTGACCGGGATGCCCTTTGCAAAACTGTATCCATTGCTGGTGCACAAGGCGGTTCGCAAGGGACGTACCCGCCAGGAGGTTGACCAGGTGACCGCCTGGCTTACCGGATATACGCCGGAACAGCTCGCCCGGCTGGAAGAGACCGATATCAGCTATGCGGAATTTTTCAGAAAAGCCCCGGCAATGAATCCAAACCGTGTGCGGATTACCGGCGTTGTCTGCGGTGTCCGGGTAGAGAAGATCGAAGATCCGTTGATGCGGGAGATCCGGTATCTGGACAAATTGGGGGATGAGCTTGCGAAAGGAAAACCGCTGGAAAAGGTCCTGCGGGAAGATGAAGGATAAAGGATAAAACAAAAACATCCCCATGTCATACCGGCATGGGGATGTTTTGTGATGCGGAGCCTGATCAAATTGTCCTGCATGAAATATACCTTATCACATTATCCCAGCATTTCAGCCATCCGCTCAAGCCCGGTACCCAGCCCCTCGCACCCTGCACACCGGCTCGCACGGGTGTTGACGGCGTGGTCGAGCAGCGGCTGGGCTTCGCCATCCGGATCAAGACAGAGATCCAGCGCCAGCACATCTTCCCACGCGCGGTTGAGAAACGCCACCTCGCGCCGGC
>CALXBG010000042.1 GCA_944386485.1 uncultured Pygmaiobacter sp.
CGGGGAGATGGGGCCGCAGGGCCCCGCCGGTCCCGTCGGCCCGCAGGGGGAACAGGGCCCGCAGGGTGAGGTCGGCCCGCCGGGCGAGGCGGGCCCGCAGGGGGACACCGGCCCGACCGGCCCGCCGGGCCCGCAGGGTGAGACCGGACCCGCCGGGCCGCAGGGCCCCCAGGGAGACCCCGGTATCCAGGGCCCGCAGCGGCCCCACGGCGAAAAGGGGGAGAGCGGACCCCAGGGCGAGCGGGGTCCGCAGGGCATCCAGGGCCCGCAGGGCGTCCAGGGGCCCAAGGGGGACACCGGCGAGACGGGAGAGCGCGGCCCGACCGGTCCGCAGGGCCCGCAGGGGGAGCGCGGCCCGACCGGTCCGCAGGGACCCCAGGGCGAGCAGGGACCCGCCGGGGTGATCCAGAGCGTCAACGGCAAGAGCGGGGTGGCGATCACCCTCTCGGCGTCGGAGGTCGGGGCCCTCGCAGCGGGCGGCACCGCCGTCGCAGCCAAGACCGCCGCCGCCTGCACCGGCAACGCCGCGAGCGCGACCAAGCTGGCGACCAGCCGCAAGATCGGCAATGCCGGCTTCAACGGCACCGCCGACATCACGCTGGCCCAGATGGGGGCGGCCGAGGCGGCGAAGAACATCGTCGCGCTGAGTCAGAACACCGCTGAGCTCGGCAACGGGCTAGTCATTGAGTGGGGCGAGATGAGCAAGACCTTCTCAGTCAACCGGCAATCGGGAGGACTTTTTATCTCCTTCGGTTCCAGCGGTTTTAATTTTGTCAGCTCGTTTGCCGCGCCGCCGATGGTTTTTTTGAACTTTTCCGATTCCACCTCTTACGCTGGTGTTTTTGCCGCCGATGTGACAAAAAACGGTGTCACAAGCATTACAGTCTATCGCGGCACCGCGCTGGACAGCGTGAGTGGAAGGGTCAGCTACATCGCGATCGGAACCAAGGCATAAAGGAGGAACAGATGGAGCTCAGGGGAATCGACGTATCAAAGTACCAGGGGGAGATCGACTGGAAACGGGTCGCGGCCGCGGGGGTGCAGTTCGCCTTCATCCGGGTCGGCTGGGCCGGGTACGAGGGGGGCATCGACGAGGGCGCAGACCCCTGTTTCGACAAAAACATGAAAGGGGCGATCGCGGCGGGCATCCCGGTCGGGGCGTATGTATACAGCTACTGCAAATCGGCCGACGCCGCCCGCCGGGCGGCGCGGGAGGCGGCGGCACGATGCGCGCCCTACCGTCTCGACTGGCCGCTCGCGATCGACATCGAGGACGCCGCGACCTACAAGGGGTTCTCGAAACAGGACAACAGCGTCCTCGTCGCGGCCTTCCTCGACGAGGCGCGAAAGCTCGGCTACCAGCCGATCTACTATACCTATACCAATTGTGCAAACAGCTACCTCGACCTTACGATGCTCGCGGGCTGCGACCTCTGGCTGGCCGACTACCGGGGCAGCATGGGGATCGCGGGCGCGGCGATCTGGCAGTATTCGAGCGACGGGACGGTCGACGGCATCGCCGGGCGGGTGGACAGGAACATCGCCTACAAAAACTATGCAGGGGAGGAAGACGGGATGATGAATTTTCTCGAGGTGTTCGGCGAGAAGAACTGCGAGTGCTTCACCGCGCCGGACACCAGCAAGGTGGACAGAAGCTACAACGGCGGCTCCCTCAAGAGCGGCTGCTTTTACCCGCTGATGGCCGACGCGGGGGTCGGCGCGGACGGCTACCATTGGGTGCGGGTCTATGCCGGTGGCGCGACCCGGTACGCGGTGCTGCTGGACGACCGCTGCCGCATCACGGCGCTCTCCGCCGGGGACGCGGTCGCCGCCGTCTCGGCCCAGACCGGCGGGCAGGCCGACGCCGAGGCGCTCGCCGCCGCAAAGGCCGCCGCGGCCGAGGCCGCCGCCCTCGCCGCGGGGTATCTCGAGCGGATCAACGCGGCCCGCGCCGCGCTGGAGGGGTGATTTGATGGAATGGACGGCGTTTGAGACCCTCGCCGCGATCGCGGCCCTGTTCCTCTCGATCGGGGTGCCGGTGATCCGGCTCAATTCCAGCATCACGAAGCTCACCGTCATGCTCGAGCGGGTGGAGCAGGACGTCGCCGCCAACCGCACCGCCCTCGAGCAGCAGCGCGCCGCCGCCCGCGCAAGCCATGAGAAGCTCTGGCGGCACAACGAGGAGCAGGACGCGCAGCTGCAAAACCACGAGACCCGGCTGCGGGTCCTCGAGACAGGAAAGGATGGATGAGATGAGCAACAGGGTTTACGACATTCTCAAATGGGTCGCGCAGGTCTTTCTGCCCGCGGCGGGCACGCTGTATTTCGCCCTCGCCGCGACCTGGGGGCTGCCCTGGGCCGAGCAGGTGGTGGGCACCATCACCGCCGCGGATACCTTCCTCGGGGTGGTGCTGGGCATCAGCACCGCGCAGTACAACAAGTCGCAGGCCGGTATCCCGGCCGGAAAGGAGTAACCGATGGCAAACAGCATCTCGGGCCGCATCCGCAAGAGCGGCGCGGACATCGACATCGGCAGCAACCGGCTGCCCGCCGTCATCACCGGCGCGCTGACCAGCGCCCTCATGGGGGCCGGCAACTCCTCGAAAAACACCGCAAAGCCCGCCTCCGGCACCGGGTCCTCTGGCAGCAGCGCCGCCGCCCGGCAGGCCGCCGCCCTCGCCGCCCAGCAGGCGGCGCAGCAGGCCGCGCGGGACGCGGCCCAAAACAGCTACAACAACCAGATGGCCGCCCTCGAAAAGACCTACGCCGACCGGGCCGCGCTCTGGCAGCAGAACTACCAGGACGCCCTCGGCCGGCTCGAGGGGGACTACCAGGCCGGGGCCGCCGCCCTCGACGCCAACACCGACCGGGCGCTGCAGCAGGCCTATGTCGCCTACATGCTCGCGCTGCGGGACCTGCCCGCCCAGCTGGCCGCCCTCGGGGTGACCGGCGGCAGCTCGGAGAGCCGGCTGGCCGGATTGCGAAACGATTACAAAAACGCCCGCATCGAGCTCGAGCGGCAGCGGTCGAGCGACCTCGGCGAGCTGCTGGCCACCCTCAACGCCGGCAAGAGCGAGGCGCTGGGCGACTACCAGCAGCTGATGGCGGAGGACGCCTCCCGCCGCCTGGCCTACCAGATGGAGCTGGAGCAGGCGCTGGCAAAAACCCTCGCCTCGCTGGCCTGACCGCCCGAAGCGTAAAAAATGCGAAAAATGCGAAAAAGCAATAAACAGACCCGCCAAAACGCAGCGCCCGCAAGGGAAACAGCAGACCGCGCGGCGGGGTGATCCGCAGGACGGAAGAAGAGAAAAGGGAAACGAAACAAAGTTTCCCTTTTAGGCGCGGTGACGCAAGAAAACAACGCCGTAAAGAGGCCGCTTTTGCGCGGTTGCGTCGTCAATTTTTCTCGACAACCACAAAGGGTGCCTTCGAAAAATTTCCTTGCATCCGCATCAAAATCGACCTCTTTACGTGTGCCCTCAACATCCGTTTCGGATGTTGCGTTCTGCCCCAGAATTTTGGATGGAGAAAGTGTGAAGAGCGGCCCCTCAAGCCTTGGTGGCTTGAGGGGCCGCTCTGAGTGCTTTATGCGCCAAAATTCTACGGCAGAACTAAACTTCCCGAAGGGAAGTTGCGTTTTCTTACGTCACCGCGCCTTTCTCTTTTTTTGTTTTTTACTTTACAAACGAGCAATTTTGTGAAAATCTATTACAATATGATGTCAAAAGTTACAAAAATCTTCTTCGAAAGGGACCGAAAAATAGACAATAAAAACGGGCGAATTTTGTTGGTAAATTTCGTTTACGAAACAAAATTTCTCAAATAAAGTAAAGACAGCGAAACGAAGGCGGGAAAAATCATGAGAGTCACAGTTGAGGAAATAGCAAAGATCGCCGGCGTTTCCAAGGCAACCGTCTCCCGGGTACTCAATAATGTTCCGGAGGGCGTGGGGCCCAAGACGC
>CALXBG010000043.1 GCA_944386485.1 uncultured Pygmaiobacter sp.
GGAAAGGCACCCAATCCAACGCCGCAGGCGTTGGATACGGCACCCTCTGTGGTTGTCGAGGGGGCTTAACGCCGCAGCCGCGCAAAGGCGGCCTTTTTACGGCGTTGTTTTCTTATGCTGGCACACCCTAACGGTTGCCCTTTTTTGCTGTGTTATACTGTAAAAAAGCAGAAAAAACGCTCAAGAAAGGCATTTTTTGTAATAAAAAGAACGTGCAATACTATTTGTATTGCACGTTCTTCTTGTTTTGGTATCAGATCAGCCGTTCTCCATGCCGGCGGTGATGATCGACATCTTATAAACTTCCTCGGCATTGCAGCCACGGGACAGATCGTTGATGTTTGCCGCCAGGCCCTGCAAGATCGGGCCGACCGCCTCAAATCCACCCAGTCGCTGGGCGATCTTGTAACCGATGTTGCCGGCATTGATGTCCGGGAAGACAAAGACGTTCGCCTCTCCCGCGACCTTTGAGCCGGGGGCTTTCAGCTTGCCGACCTCGGGGGCAACCGCAGCGTCGAACTGAATTTCGCCTTCAACCGGGAAGGGCAGTTCCATCGCCTTGAGCTTTTGCGATGCCTCGCGGACCTTATCCACATCCTCACCCTTACCCGAGCCAAGGGTGCTGTAAGAGAGCATCGCGACCTTCGGATCAATGCCAAAGAAGCTGGCGGTCTTGCCGGTCTCAACCGCAATCTCAACCAGCTCATCGGCGGTGGGATGCAGGTTGATCGCGCAGTCGGCCATTGCGTACCGCTCCGGCTTGCCGTCAACGCCGGTACGGTTCATGATAAAGCAGCTGGAGACGATCTTGCTGCCCGGGCGGGTCTTGATAATCTGCAGCGCCGGCCGCACAGTGTCGGCGGTGGAGTAGGTCGCACCGCCCAGCAGCGCATCGGCAACCCCCATTTTGACCAGCATGGTGCCGAAGTAGTTGCTCTTACGCAGCGCCTTCTCGCAATCCTCCCGGGTCATCTTGCCCTTACGCAGCTCGACCATTTTGTCGACCATCTCGTCAAAGCCTGCGTAATCCATCGGGTCGATAATCTCAATCCCCTCGATATCAAAGCCTCCCGCGGCGGCGGCAGCCTTTACTGCGCCGGGCTCACCCAGCAAAATCGGGGTCAGCAGCTTTTCCGCGTGCAGCCGGCTGGCGGCGGCAAGAATCCGAGGGTCGCAGCCCTCGGTGTAGACCAGCCGCTTGGGCGTTGCCTTGAGCGATTCGATCAGTTTTTCCAACATCTTTTCGATAACTCCTTTCGCTTTTCCTGCTGACGCCGACCACGACGGCGGTGTCGGTAGGTCCTGTGTCTTATTTATTTTAGCATGTTTTCTCGCACAGCGCACCCTGTTTTTCCATTATTTCCACCCTCAGACCCGGTTTTTTTACAAAATGGGCGTGCCCGCTCCGGACACGCCCATTTTGTTCACAGCTTCAGCGCAGCATCGCGCTGTTATTCACTACCCATGCGCTGTACGCGAACAGCACCTCTTTGCCCTCCGCATCGAGATACTCCTCCAGCACCGAAGTGCCGAGGTACCGCAGGTCAACGAGTGTAATCTCAGCATAAACGTCGCAGAGCAGCGGCGCAAGGCTGGAGACAAACGAGTCGCCGAAGATCACCAGTTTACGATCGGTGGCGGCCTTTGGACTGCGGATGGTGATCAGCGGGCTGGCACCGCCGAGAAACAGGTCATACTGATTGCTGCTCCCCAGTGCCTGGTCCCAATAGATTCCGGTCTGATCAGGGCGCTGCATATTTTCGACCACAGCTGCATCGATCGCCTCGCCGGTGAGCCAACCAAACGGCTCACTACGGGTCCAACCGGGCAGGTAGGGGCGGTATGCGCCGATAAAGTCCGGCCCCTGCTGTGTCGAATACACCGCCGTGCTGGAAAAGCCCATCTGCTCGCCTAGCAGCGACACCACCGGTTCCAGCTGCTCCTGCCGCCAATGGCGGTCGGTGCGATAATAGTCTGCGAGGGTCAGCGCTCCAGACAGATCGATGCCGGTCATTTTGTCCAATCCCTGCTCCAGCGCGTTATAAAACGCCGCGTAATCGGTGGTCTGCTCTGGAGTATAAACTCCCTTATCCGGCACCAGCGTCCAGTAGCAGGCTGACGCCCCGGCAAGCGGACCCCCGCGCAGCGCGTTCAACTTATCGCAAAAGAGCGTGACCGACCGGTCCTTGAGCGGCCCGATCCACTCCACCCACCATTCGCCGGACCGATAATATCCGGTCAGCGATGAGGCAAACCGTTCAGGCAGCATTGCAGTAGATACCAGCGTACCACAGACCAGGGCCAGCGCAGCGAGAAACCCGGCGATTAGCCGCCGCCACCGCGCGCCCATCAGCCGGCCAGCGCCTTAAAGTTGTCCGAGAGCTGATCCGCCAGCGTCTGATCTGCCATGATGAGGATCACAACGTCCCCGATCCGGTCAACGATCTTCGCCTCCGCCTCAACGCAGACCCACTTATTGGGGTTAGCCTTCTCCTCTACCTGCTCGGCCAGCGTCTGCGCGGCCTCAGCGCTCTCAGCCCGCATCAGGCAGACCGAGAAGGCGATCGCGTTGATCGCGGCGTCCGAGGCAAGCCCCTCAACATACTCCGAGCGGGCGACCCCGACGTTATACTCCGAATTATCCTCGGTCAGCTCCTGCTCCATCGTCATCGGCATCTCAGTAATCCCATCGTAGACCTTTGCGAGAATCTCCTCAAGAGACCCCTCGAGATTGGCCTGTTCGGCGGTGGAACTGGAACCGCTCTTGCCGCAGCCGGCGAAGAGGGAGAGCGCCAGCATCAGGCTGAGCGCAAAAGCAATCACTTTTTTCATTCTGAACTCCTTTTGATCTGTTTTGTAAAAAAGCGGATGCGCGGCCGATGGCCGCAGACATCCGCTGGTTATTATACCAAAAACGCCGGTTGAAATTCAACTGCTTTTTTACCGCACCGTGCTCACTCGCCGCTGGTGTTGCGCCGGGCATGCTCAAGCAGTTTTGTGAAGGTCTCCTCGCTGATGTCATGCTCAATCCGACAGGCATCCGCAGCGGCAACCTTCTCGTCCACTCCCAGCTGGACAAAAAACTCGGTTAACAGCCGGTGGCGCGCATAGATCCGCGAGGCAACCTTCTGGCCCGATTCAGTAAGGGAGAGCAGTCCATCCTCATCCATCAGAACATAGCCGGACTCCCGCAGCTTTTTCATCGCCACGCTCACGCTCGCCTTGCTAAATCCCAGCTCACCGGCCACATCAATCGACCGCACCAATCCCTTGCGCTCACGCAGAATGAGAATGGTCTCAAGATAGTCCTCTGCGGACTGATGGATCTTCAATCTGATCCCCTTCCTTTCATCCCGTGGAATATTCTTAATCTAACATATTACCGCACTAGCCGCAAGCGGTTCACTCGGTACGAACCATGCTGGGATAAATCTTTGCCAGCTTCTCGTCGGGGTATCTTTCATCCATCAACTGCTGCCAGCCGCTCGTCGCCGGGATCCCATCATACCGCTGCGCCTGCCGGAAAACCGCCATGCCGCTGACCGCTGTGTTCAACAGCATAAAGACCACCAAGATCCAACTGAGGGTAACCCCGTAGATTCGGGAAACATGCCGCTCAATCCAGCCGTTGAGCCGGGGATAGATCTCCTTAATCCAGACCAGCGCGAGAACACCCCAAAACAGACAATAGAGCAGATTGATCCGGCCGTTGAGGTTGAAGCGATACTCCGAATAATCCCAGGAGACGGTTCCCAGTATCTTTTCCTGCAACCAGCTGCACAGATACTCAAACGCGCCGCCCAGCACCGCGCCACCGATAAAAATCCACCGATCACTCTTGCCAATCAGCGGACGCAGGCAGATGGTGAGCAGCACCGCCCCGATCCCATAGATCAGATTAAAAGGCCCCCATACCAAACCGGTTCGCTGCATCAGCCGACCAGTCGTGACCAGGCAGAAAACCGTCTCAATGACCACCCCGAGAAAGCAGCAGATGAAAAACATCCAGAACAACTTATAAAAATTAAGTCCGTGGGCAAAGTGACCCGGCACCCCCGCGAGATCCCGCTCAATCCGCTGGTTGTGCTTTTCCTCCCGCACAAGGGCGCGGGCCTCTTTTTGATCCAAACGATCCAGCTGTTGACGCAGCCGCTTTCGCCGGCGGTCATAGTATTCCTGTGTTGTCATCCGTGCATCCTTTCTCGCGCGCTGACCACGCTCTGTTATTATTTTTTGTGATCCTCGAAGAAAAGCGCTCGCAGCTCCCGCAGCGTCTCCTCATACCGCCGGCTGTGGGCAGTAGGGTTGCGGCGCAGCTGTCCAAACGCCCGCCGGTAAAGCCGGTCGGTCCGCTCTCCCAGGGCCCGCAGTTCCTGTTCGATCTCGGTCAGGCCATGCCGCAACTCGGGTAATGGGCTGTCCTGAAGAGCCAATTCTATCTTCTCTTTCAGCTCTCCCAGCAGTACCGTGCGGCGTTCCCGGGTTGCCCGAAGCGCGTCCTGCGCCGCGTTCCAGCTTTGTGCCAACTTTCCGCGCTGCGCCTCATACCGTTTCCGGTAATCTTCCGCCGCGAAAACCGCTGAGGCTTCCAGCAAACGCTGAAGCCTTGTCACCCGGGCTCTGCTGCTCTCCAGTTTTTCGAGCAACTGCCGAACGCTGATCGCCTCGACGAGCGCAAACACCAGATCGACGATCCCGGCGCACACCAGCACCGCCGCGAGGACCGCAGTCGTCTTCTCCCCCAACCGCTGGATCAACCCGGCCAGCGGCGGATGCACCACCCGCACCAGCAAAACCGAGAAAACGCCCCAGCACAGCGAGGCCAACAGACAGATATATCCATTTAGATTGAGGGGAAGGTTGCTGTAATCCCAATACCGCATCCGGAACAGCCGCTCAAGCAGCCAGCCGGTAAAATACTCCAGCACGGTAGCGCCGGCCATTCCGCACAGAAAAATCAATCCGATGCTCCAACGCACCTGGATGGTGAAGAGCAGAATTGAGACCGCACCAAAACCGTAGATCGGCAGAATTGGGCCGGTGAGAAAGCCCCGGTTGACAAACCGATGTTTCTGCACCAGATTCAGCCCGACTTCCCAAATCCAACCAAAAAACGCGTAGAGAAAAAAGAACAGGATCCACTGCGGGATCGTATAACCGCTCATAACCTGATGGTTCCTTTCCAAAAATCATGTCCAAACAAAAGTCCGCAGCTGTTCCATCGCCTGCTGGGATTCCTTCAAAGGGAACATCTGAAATACATGCCACATCCTGGGCCAGCAGCGCAATACGCAGGGCACTTCGGCACGATCCATGATCTCCTTGAGCCGGATTGCATCATCCCGCAGCAGTTCATACTCTCCCACCTGTAACAGCGTGGGCGGGAAACCCGACAGATCGGCAAAAATCGGCGATAATTCGCCCGCCGCATAATTTGCCCCCGGCGCATAGGCCTCCCGTACCGCCACAAGATACTCCGGCGTAATGATCGGGTCCTTTTCCCGCATCTCCTGCACCGATCCGCCCGAAGCGGTCATATCGGTCCAGGGGGAGAAAAGAACCAGACTGCGCGGAAGCAGCCTGCCTTTCTTTTTCAGTCGCCCGGCCAGCGCAAGGGCAAGGTTTCCACCCGCCGAATCCCCGGCGAGGATGACCTCCCGCGCGCCGTAGCCGCGATACATCAGATAGTCCCATGCGCTCACCGCATCCTCAATCGCGGCGGGATAGGGGTTTTCCGGGGCCAGCCGGTATTCAAAGGCAAGCACCTCACAGCTCGTCGCCGCCGCCATCTTACTGGCAAGAATTCTGGCGTAACCGAGGTTTCCGCTGGTATAACCGCCGCCATGACAGTAGAGAATCACCGGCCGGTCGGGGTGCGGTCGTTCAGGACGCGCCCACGCCATCTCCAGTCTGCCGTTTGAAAACCGCTCCCAGCGGAACCCCACCTCCGGCGTGATCAGCCTGCCGAGCAGTTCCTGCCCGGCCCGTTGGCGCTGCAATCCGCTGAGGAGATCGGACGGGTCAGGAGAGGAAAAGCTGTGGATGGTCCGCAGCGCCCGCAGCATTGCCTGGGTCAGGCGGCTGCCCTCTTCCCCTGTTCTCTCTTCCGGCTTTGCTTCCTTCTTTCCAAGTCTCATCGTTTCACCGCCGTATTCTTAGAATATGTCGACGGGATTTACCCCGCCACACCGCCGTGCCCGGCGCACAATCCCGGCATAAACTGGTATCATCTGGACCTCCGCGCAGATCTGCGGTAGCTGGCGCGCATCAAACCAACGAACCCCGCTGTTTTCGTCGGGCTTCTTTTGCAGCGGCTGATCTGTTTGTGCAATCAGCACAAACGCCGCCGACAGGTGCAGATGCGGACAGACATATCTGCCCCGGCGCCAATGACCCAGCACAGGCAGGATGTCCAAACTGACCGGGTCCCCTGTCTGCGGTTCAACCCGAACCAGGCCGGTCTCCTCCCGCGCTTCCCGAAGCGCCACGCCTAAAAGGTCGTCGTCGCCGTCGCAGTGCCCACCGCTCCAGCTCCAACTTTTATAAATATTGTGATGGACCATCAGCATCTGCTCCAGCGTAGGATCCATGATAAATCCGCTGACCGTGAGGTGTACCAGCTCATTTTCCCTCGTCAAAATCGTTTTGGAAAATGAACGGCAGGTGTCAAGAAACAACCGCTTGGTCTGTGCTTCTTCCTCATTTTCCGGTACAAACCGGTCGAGCAGCTCCAGATAATCCATCTCAGATTTCCTCCTGCATCGCGGCCTCGATCGCAACGGCAACCCCCGCCTGTTCGTTGGTCGCAGTCACCATTCGGGCCAGCGCCCGCACCGGCGCGCTGGCATTGCCCATTGCGACCGGAAAACCCGATGCCCGCAGCAGATCAAGATCGTTGTCGCTGTCCCCGATCGCCATGATCTCATCGCGGCTAAGGCCCAGCGCACAGCCCAGCGCCCGAACCGCCTCTCCCTTGGTCGCCGACAGCGCGTTCAGCTCCAGATTGCGCCCCATCGAGGTCGAGGTCTGCAATCCGCCCCAGCTCTCAAGTTCCCGCCGCAGCGAGACCCGCAGGCTAAGATCCTCAAAATAAGGCAGATTTACCTTGCAAATTCCTTCCGGGTGATCCCGCACAAACTGCACAAGATCATCCACCGGTTGTTCTCTGTACAACAGGTGCTCCAGATGATCCCGCTCTACCTCCGTCTCCTGCAAGCGCTTTAGATCCTGCGCCTGGATCAGCATATGATCGTTCCAGTAGATCTCGGGCATGAGGCCAAGCGGCGCGACCCGCTCCAGGATCCGTAAGACGGTTTCCTGCGGCAGATAAGCGGTATACAGCAGCGTGCCCTTTTCCAGGTCCACCACCTCTGCACCGTTGATAACGATAGCGTATCGCAGCTGGGGTACCTGCCGCACCTCCCGCGGAACTCTTGCCAGAATCCGCCCGGTTGCCGGCACTACTGCAATTCCCGCCTCAGCCGCCCGGCGAATTGCCGCGAGGTTGCGCGGGGGAATGGTATGGTGATCATCCGCCAGCAAGGTGCCGTCCAGATCGACACAGATCATCCTGATCTTCTTCATACGCCCCTCCAAAAACCGGGAATTATGCCCCGTTCATGCTCTTTTGACATGTATTTTTATTATAGCGGATCGCAGTAAAAAAGAAAAGCCGATTCTATTGATACAGATGGCAGAAAGGTCGTTTTTTCACATTCTATTGGTTGTTTTTTCTCTTTTTCAGGTGTAAAATATATAGGATTAGCAAAACTTAAATTGCACAAAAAAACCTTTCGCCTTTTGGGCATTTCTTATAATGACGAATGTGAGGAATTGATTTGAAGATAGGTCTTGATATCGGGTCCACCACCATCAAATGTGTGGTCTTGGGGGATGAAGGGGAGATCGTCTACCAGTCCTATGAGCGCCATTACTCCCACATTGTGGGCAAGGCGGCCGAGGTACTGCGCCGGATCGAGCAGGAGGTCACCGGCCGTCATGCCGTGCTGGCCATTTCCGGTTCCGCCGGCATGGGTTTGGCAGACGCCTGCAAGCTTCCCTTTGTGCAGGAGGTTTTCGCTACCCGGGTAGCCACCCAGCGGCTGGCTCCTGAAACCGATGTTGTCATCGAATTGGGCGGCGAGGACGCGAAGATTCTCTTCCTGACCGGTGGTATGGACGTGCGGATGAACGGCAGCTGCGCGGGCGGCACCGGTGCCTTTATCGACCAGATGGCCACCCTGCTGAAGATGGCCCCCGAGGAGATGAATGAGGCTGCGCTGCACAGCGAAAAACTCTACACCATCGCCTCCCGCTGCGGCGTTTTTGCCAAAAGCGATGTACAGCCGCTGCTCAACCAGGGCGCGCGCAAGGAAGACGTTGCCGCCTCAATCTTCGCCGCGGTGGTCAACCAGACCATCGGCGGTCTTGCACAGGGCCGGCCGATTGAAGGCAACGTGATGTATCTGGGCGGACCGATCACCTTCCTGTCCAAGCTCAAGGAGAGCTTTGACTCGGCGCTCGGGGTCAATGGCATCCTGCCCGAAAACTCGCTCTACTACGTCGCGCTGGGCGCGGCCTATTATTCCGATGAGGCCTTTGATCTCGAGGATGTGATTCACAGTCTGGAGGATTACTCGGTTACCGCCGACTATGCAACCAGCGAGCCGCTGTTCTCCAGCGAGGAAGAATATGCCGCTTTTGCCGCGCGGCATGCGCGGGCAACGGTGCCCCGCGCCGCGCTGGAAGCAGCCAGAGGGCCCGTACATATTGGCATTGACGCGGGTTCGACGACCGTCAAGGCGGCGGTGATTGACGATGAGGGGCGGCTGCTTTACACCAGTTATCAGCCCAACAGCGGCAATCCGGTTCCGCTGATCCGGACGGTTCTGACCGAGCTGTACGAAAAAAAGCCCGACCTGCAGATCGCCAGCGCCACCGCTACCGGCTATGGCGAAGAGATGATCCGCAACGCCTTTTCGCTTGACTACGGGGTCGTTGAGACGGTCGCTCATTTTACCGCCGCCAAGCACTTTATGCCGGATGTCGACTTTGTCATTGACATCGGCGGCCAGGATATGAAGTGTTTCAAGGTCGAGGGCGGCGCCATCAGCGACATCTACCTCAACGAGGCCTGTTCCTCCGGCTGCGGCAGTTTTTTGCAGACCTTCGCCAATGCGCTGGGCTATGAAGTACCCGAATTTGCCAAGCTCGGCCTGTTTGCCGACCGGCCGGCAGATCTGGGCAGCCGGTGCACCGTATTCATGAATTCCAGCGTCAAGCAGGCACAGAAAGACGGCGCCTCGATCGAGAATATTTCGGCCGGACTTTCGATCAGCGTGGTTAAAAACGCGCTGTACAAGGTTATCCGTGCTTCCTCGCCCGAGGAGCTGGGTCGGCGGATCGTGGTCCAGGGCGGCACCTTCTATAACGAAGCGGTGCTGCGGGCGTTCGAGAAGGAGATGGGGGTCGAGGTCATCCGCCCCGACATTGCCGGGCTGATGGGCGCGTTCGGCGCCGCGCTGTACGGGCGCGAGCGAGCCGGAAAAGGCGCGGTCAGCCGGATTCTCGACGCACAGGCGCTGCAAAACTTTACCCACGAGGTCAAGGCGATCACCTGCAACGGCTGCGGCAACCATTGCCAGTTGACGGTCAATCTGTTCGACGGCGGGCGGCGCTTCATCTCGGGCAACCGGTGCGAAAAGCCGCTGGCCGGCGGCAAGGGGACCGACGAGCTGAACATGTTTGAGTTCAAGCGTCATCTGCTCGAGCAATACCAGCCGATCCCCGGCCCCCGCGGCAAGCTGGGGCTGCCGATGGGGCTGAATATGTACGAGCTTCTCCCCTTCTGGCACACCTTTTTTACCCACCTCGGTTTTGAGGTGGTCACCAGCGGCGTTTCCAGCCGGGCGCTCTACCTCTCCGGGCAGGGCAGCATCCCCTCGGATACCGTCTGTTTCCCGGCCAAGCTGCTGCATGGGCATATCGAGCGGCTGTGCAAAATTGAGGGGCTGCAAGCCATCTTCTATCCCTGTATGTCCTACAACCTCGACGAGGGGATGGGCGACAACCACTATAACTGCCCGGTCGTAGCCTATTATCCCGAGGTCATCGCGGCGAACTGCCGCTGCCTTGCGGGCAAGACCTTTATTTACGATTATGTAGGGCTCCACCGGCCGCGGGATTTTATGGCCCGGATGCCGGTGATCCTCGGCAAATACTTTGACGGCATCTCGGCCGGCGAGGTTCGCCGGGCTGCAAAAGCAGCCTATGCCGAGCAGGAAGCTCATATGCACCGGATCCGGGAGGAGGGTGCACGGGTCATCGCCGCCGCGAAGGAGGCCGACCGGCCGATCATCGTCGTCAGCGGCCGCCCCTATCATCTCGATCCCGAGATCAATCACGGCATTGATAAACTGATCTGCAGCCACGGCGCGGCGCTGGTCTCGGAAGACAGCATTGCCTATCTTGCCGGCCGGCAGAAGGTGGCGGTGCTCAATCAGTGGACCTACCACAGCCGGCTGTACGCGGCGGCGGCCTATGTCGCCGAACATCCCGAGATGAATCTGGTCCAGCTGGTCAGCTTCGGCTGTGGGGTGGACGCCATCACCACCGACGAGGTAAAGGCGATCCTGCAGGAGAAGGGGCGGATCTATACCCAGATCAAGATCGATGAGATCACCAATCTCGGCGCCGTCAACATTCGTCTTCGCAGCCTTTTGGCCGCCATCGGCCGATAAGCTTTTTTCGCTTTGTTCCATTTGAAAGGAGTTTATGTCATGTCTTCGTCCCAAACCAGTTCCCGGCTTGACTATCCCCGTTTTACCAAGGAGATGCGTCTGACCCACAAAATCCTGATTCCCCAGATGCTTCCCATCCACTTCTCGCTGATCGAGAAGGTGCTGTTGCAGGAGGGGTATGACGTCGAGGTGCTCAGCAATGACGGACCCGAGGTGGTGCAGACTGGGCTCAAATATGTCCACAACGACACCTGTTATCCCGCGCTGCTGGTGATCGGCCAGATGATCAGCGCGCTGGACAGCGGCAAATATGATCTGGATCACACCGCCCTGATGATCACCCAGACCGGCGGCGGCTGCCGCGCCTCCAACTATATTCATCTGCTTCGCAAAGCCCTCAAAAAAGCGGGCTATGGGCAGGTTCCGGTGGTCTCTTTGAACTTTTCCGGCCTTGAGCGGGACAGCGGTTTCCAGCTCTCTCTGCCGCTGATCCAAAAGGTGCTGGGCGCGGTCTTTTACGGAGATATGCTGATGCTGCTGGCCAACCAGACCCGGCCCTATGAGGACCGCGCCGGAGACGCCGACCGGCTGATCCACTACTGGGTCTCAATGCTGGGCGAGCAGTTTGCCACCGGGCACGGCTGCTCCAAACGGGAGATGGCCCGCAACTTTGATGCCATCGCAAAAACCTTTTCCGATCTGCATGTCACCCGTACCCCGAAGGTAAAGGTCGGCATTGTGGGCGAGATCTATATCAAATATTCTCCGCTGGGCAACAACCAGCTGGAGCAGTTCCTCGCCGGCGAGGGCTGCGAGGTCAACGTGCCCGGCCTGCTCGGCTTTATCCTCTACTGCGTGGTCAACGGCCCCGAGACGATCGATCTGTACGGCGGCAGCAAGGCCGCTAAATCGATCTATCGGTTGGTCTTCAACTACTTTGAGAAGCGGGAGCGGATGATGATCGAGGCGATCTCAAAGTATCCCGGGCTGACCCCGCCGGTGCTCTTCTCCTCAACGATGAAGTGCTCTGAGGGAATCATCGGCCGCGGCGCCAAGATGGGCGAGGGCTGGCTGCTGACCGCCGAGATGATGGAGCTCGAGCAGCACGGGGTGGACAATATCATCTGCGCCCAGCCCTTCGGCTGCCTGCCCAACCACATCTGCGGCAAGGGCATGATGAACAAGATCCGCTCGGTTTATCCCGAAGCGAACATCGTCGCGATCGATTACGACCCCAGCGCCACCCGGGTAAACCAGGAGAACCGGATTAAACTGATGCTCAGCGTCGCCAGAGAACGGCTGGAGGCAAATCCGCCCGCCAACCCGAAGAGCAAAACCGTGCCGGTGCCGGCAGAAGATCGCTACGCCGCCTTTGCGGCTGCTGCTGCACAGGCATAAACTCGCATAACAAACAAAAACGGCATGGAAAAGGTGTGTCAGCGCAAGAAAACGCAACTTCCCTTCGGGAAGTTTAGTTCTGCCGTAGAATTTTGGCGTATAAAGCACTCAGAGCGGCCCCCAAGCCACCAAGGCTTGAGGGGCCGCTCTTCGTACTTTCTCCATCCAAAATTCTGGGGCAGAACTGCAAGGTACCATAAAAAGGTCGATTTTGATGTGGATGCAAGGAAAATTCTCGAAGGCACCCTTTGTGGTTGTGCGGGCAGCAAAGCTGCCCCGGAGAATTTGTACGCACGAACGCTTTGCGTTCGTACGCAGCCGCGCAAAAGCGGCCTTTTTATGGCGCTGTTTTCTTACGCTGCCACACCTAATCCATGCCGTTTTTTTGTTCTTTTTTCAGCAGCCGGCGAGCCCTCACAATGCGTCGACTGGGACTGTACCAGGTCTGTTCGCCGGGCCAGCGAAAGCTCAACCAGCGGCACGATGGAAAGTGCCAAAACCAGCGCTGCCACCGCATTTAGATGAGACAGTCGCGCCGCCGGCATCAACCGTGTGATCAGATTAATCCCTCGATCGGCGGTGACCAAAAGCGCCAGCGCGCCGCCAAACCGAACACAAAGTTCAGCGAAACAACGCTGTGCATACCGCCATGCCCGGCTGTTCTGCATACTGCGGGGCGTCCGATATCCCCGGTGGTCGCTGGGGCAACGAGGCACCGCGCCGCGCCAGAACATCCCAACCGCCAACAGCGCGGCGGGCAACAACAGATCAATCGTCCAAAACAGTAGCTGTTGTGTCATTGCAAGGCCTCCTTTTCCCTGCCCCGGCAGGGCGGTTTGAATTTTTGAGCAGTTTTATTTTACCGCCCAAACCTTAGGATTTTCTTAATGCGGACTTAAAAATTGCAAATTTCATCCATTTTTCACCGGCAAACATCACAGAAAATCAAAAGGCTCTTTTCGGCACACAGCCGAAAAGAGCCTTGAAGCTACATGATCAGAAGAACAAGTCCTTGCCGGGATAAACTGCCTCGCAGGTGACCCGCAGTCCGAGCCGGCGCAGCGTACCCTCATCCCCCGAATGGAGCATCTGGGTGGAATGGAATTCACAATCCCGCAGCAGCGGCAGCGCAGCCATTGCGCGGTCGGTGAGGGTATTGGTCGCCGCCGAAATCGACAGCGCGGTCAGAACATCGTCCAGCTTGAGCAGCGTGCTGCGGCCGTTGAGAATCTTGGTCTTGAGTTCGACGATCGGCTCGAGGATGATCGGACTGATCAGGGTCAGATCATCATCAATGTTGGTCAGCGCCTTGATCGCGTTGAGCACCACCGAAGAGGTTGCGCTCATCAGCTCGCTGGCCTTGCCGGTGACAATTCTGCCGTCATGCAGTTCGATCGTCGCCGCGGGCATTCCGGTGCGGCGGGACTTCTCCATCGCGGGGTCAACCACCGTGCGGTCATGCGGGGTGATCTCAAGCTGCTGCATAATCATGCGGATCTTCTCCACCGCCTCTTCGCTTCCCTTGCCCTGCCGGTGGGCGCACTTCGCGGCAAAATAACGGCGGATGATCTCCTGGCAACTCGCGCGGCGGACCGCCTCGTCGTCAAAGATGGCGTAGCCGGCCATATTAACCCCCATATCGGTGGGGCTCTTGTAATCATAGGCGCCGCCGCTGATCCGGGACAGGGTGCTGCGGACAATGGGGAAAGCCTCGACATCCCGGTTATAGTTCACGGTCGTCTTGCCGTAGGCCTCGAGGTGATAGGGGTCGATCATATTCACGTCGGCAAGATCGGCGGTTGCCGCCTCATAGGCAAGGTTAACCGGGTGCTTGAGGGGCAGGTTCCAGATCGGAAAGGTCTCAAACTTTGCGTATCCGGCCGGTACGCCCCGTACCGTCTCATGATAAACCTGCGACAGACAGGTGGCCAGCTTTCCGCTGCCCGGACCGGGCGCGGTAACGACAACCAGCGGCTTGGTGGTCTCAACATAGGGGTTTGCGCCAAAACCGTTCTCGCTGCAAATATAGTCGATATCGGTCGGGTATCCCTTAATCGGCTTGTGGACATAGTTTTTGACCCCGCGCATGGTCAGTTTGGCAAGAAAGGCGTCCGCTGCCGGCTGACCGGAGTAGCGGGTGATGACCACGCTGTTGACGCTGATACCCAGATGGGTGATGTCGTCGATCAGCCGCAGCACGTCCATGTCGTAGGTGATGCCGAGGTCGGCGCGGATCTTGGTCTTCTCGATGTCGCCGGCCGAGACGACAAAGATAATCTCCGCCATCTCCCGCAGCTCATACAACAGCTTGATTTTTGCATTCACATCAAAGCCGGGCAACACCCGGGCAGCGTGGTAGTCGTCGAACAGCTTGCCGCCAAACTCGAGATAGAGCTTTCCCTTGGCGCCCTCAATCCGCTCGAGGATGTGCTCCTTCTGCTTTTTCATGTACAGTTCGTTGTCGAATCCGATCTTGTCCATTCCACACCCCGCCATTCTTCTGCCGTTTTTGCCACAAATCAAAAGCGGGGGCCTGCCGCAACCAAAACCGCAGAGCCCCGCCTTTGGCGTCGTGCCCTTGCACGGCGCCTCTCATAACTAATATAGCGTACCATTTTGCCCTTCTTTTTTCAAGAGCAAATTTCAAATCTGTTCCTGTGATTTTCTCTCTCCAGGGCGCCGGAACGGGTCTTTTCTATCCCTTATTGCACCCGCAGGATCACAACCTTGCCGTCCTTGACGGCATAGGCGACCCCGTCGCCGCAGGAGGAGATGTCCTCGTATTCCAGCGGCACGACGACATTGTTCTCCGTATCTACCAGACCGTAGAGGATCCGGTCCCCGGTGTACTGGCCCACCGAGAACAGGCCGTCCCCGGCGCCGAACGCGGCGTCGTAGGTCATCGGAATCACCACCGCGCCGCTGGTGTCGATATAGCCGTATTTCCCCTCGTCATTGGCCACATAGGCATAGCCGTTCTGGAAGGAGGAGGCGTCGGTATACCCGCCGAACACCGTCTTGCCGGTCGTGTCGATGTAGTTCCACAGCCCGCCCAGATTGGCGCCGTAGGTCAGCTGATCGACGGGCACATCGGGTGCAACATACTCCTGCACCGCGGCCAGCCCCTCGGAAAAGGCGGAGGCGCTGTAATACTGGATCGGGATCACCACATTGCCTTGCAGGTCGATATAGCCGCAGTAGGGGCCGCCATAACAGGCCATCTGGGTGCCGTTTTCCCGGAACACCTCGCTCTGCTCGGTAAGCCCCTGCGCCTCGGCAACATTCTGCTGAATCCCCGCAGCGGTAAATACCCACAACAGCCCCTCGCCATAACCGCCAACCGACCCGAAATAGCTGGTGGTCCAATTGTGCAGCTCAAACTCAAAATTGCCGCCGCCGATGCCGGTATATAGATTAAACCCGTCGGGCAGCGCAAACACCTCGTTCCCGTCGGCGTCAATCAGCGTTCTGGTATCCAGATATTCAAGAGGTCCCTCCCCGATCCGGGTGCGGGTGAGCCCGACGCCATACCCGTTGTAAAAGTCGAGATAATCATAGGTCTGGCCGATCACCTGCTCGCCGCTCAGATCGAACAGGCTGTAAACGCCGCTGCTCCAGCCCTCGCCCTGCTCAGTGACGATTCCGTTGACAAACAGGCCGTCATTCAGCGCGATCCGACAGGGAAACGCCCCGTAGTCGAACACCACATTTCCGCTGCTGTCGATCAGCGCATACTGGGGCGCAGTCATCCAGGTCTCGTCGGTCTGGGACAGGCTGCCGTAGCCCTCGGTGTTAATCACGCCGTCCGCCGGGATCTCGGTCTCGATGATCTCGACCGTCACCCCGCCGGGCGCCGCCTGCGAACTCTGCGTTTCCTGCGCCTGCTGCGCCTTGGAGGAGTCCCCGCCCGAGGCCGGATTGCCGCCGCAGGCAGTCAGGGCCAGACTCAAAATGACCAGAACAGACAATAGCCGATACTTCTTCATGGATTCTCTTCCCTCCATTCTGTTTCTCCGCCGATACCGGCTTGCAGCGCGGTTTCACATTTCAAGACCGACAAACCCCACTAGTCGGCACCGCGAGGATCCCCTTGATTGGTCTTTATTCTATCATGGAAGGGCCGATGGTTTCAAGCGTCTTTCCGTCGTCTCTCCCGCCCCGCCACACAGGAATGGTCTTAAAACGTGAAATCATTGCAAAGACAAAAAATCCGCCTCCGGGATTTAGTGCAGAGCGAATAAGAAAAAATCGACAAGCCCCTGACGGAACTTGTCGATTTTTGCAGAGGACGGTAAAATTGATATTCTCCCCGGCCATGTCCCGCAGGCGGCGGGGCCCCCGCGGAAATTTGCGTCGGCAAGGTTTCGCGGGGAAAAGGAGAAATGACGCAGCGGTATGAGAAAAGCCCGGCCAAAAGGCGCGGTGACGCAAGAAAACAACGGTTCTGCCGTAGAATTTTGGCGTATAAAGCACTCAGAACGGCCCCCCAAGCCACCAAGGCTTGAGGGGCCGCTCTTCGTACTTTCTCCATCCAAAATTCTGGGGCAGAACTGCAAGGTACCATAAAAAGGTCGATTTTGATGCGGATGCAAGGAAAATTCTCGAA
>CALXBG010000044.1 GCA_944386485.1 uncultured Pygmaiobacter sp.
CCCAGCGGGTAGATCTGATAGAAAACGCTCTCTTCATACCAACTCATGGATGCCTCGTTTCCCGGCCCCGGCTTGCCGCGGGGGCCGCAATCATTGAAGACCTGCTCCTAGTATAACATATCCCGGCGGCTTTTTTCCAAAAACCGCCGGGAATCTTTATGGCATTTTTGTTACTTCGCGCTCCAGCGCATCGAGCAGCGTTTGCCGTTCGTTTGGAAGGACGCCGTCGAGCACCTGTTCGAGCAGCCGGTGCAGCAGCGCACCGACCTGCGGCCCCTGCGGCACCCCAAGCCGAAGCAGGTCCTGCCCGTTCACCGCAAGCTTGGCAACGGTGAGCTGCCCCTCCTGCTCTATGATCTTTTCTGCCAGCGCGGCGGTAGCGTCGATCATCTCGAGCCGTGCGGCCCGATCCGCCGGGGCCTGGGCCAGGACATCCGCCCGCGCAAGCGCGAGGAGCCGGCGCAGCTGTACCGGACCAAACCGGGAGAGCCGGCGGCGCACCCAGCGGGTTTCGGGCACAGGACGCAGGTCGTGGAAGCGGACGAGTTCGACCGTTTCCCGGCACAGCTGCCCTTCGGTGTGCAGCCGCTGCAACATCGCCTGCGCCAGCTGGGCGCTCTTCTCCGCGTGGCCGTAAAAATGGCCCACCCCGTCCGCATCCTGCAAAAAGCAGAGCGGCTTGCCCACATCGTGCAGCAGCGCGGCGAGCCGCAAGGTCAGATCCGTGGGATCGGCGGCGCTCAGCGCAGCGAGCGCGTGCTCCCAGACGTCCTTATCATGATGGGGGTTGTGCTGGTCAAACCCCTTCATCGCCGCGAGCTCGGGCAGCACGACGGCAAAGACCGGCAGATACCGGCGCAGCACCGCTGTGGCCGCCCGGCCGCCCAGCAGCCGGAAGAATTCCTCCCGCACCCGCTCGGGGGCAATCTGCCGCAGTCCCGCGCGCCGGGCAAAAATCGCCTGCCGGGTCTGCGGTTCCAGCGAAAAATTGCAGACAGCGGAAAACCGCAGCGCCCGCAGCATCCGCAGCGCGTCCTCGGCAAACCGGTCGTCGGGATTCCCGACGCACCGGATCAGCCCGGACGAGAGGTCTACCTGGCCGCCGAATGGGTCAAACAGACCCCGCTCAGGATGCCATGCCATCGCGTTGATGGTGAAATCCCGCCGGGCCAGATCCTCCTTGATGCTGCGGACAAACTGCACCGTCCCCGGCCGCCGCCCATCCTGATAGGCGCCGTCCACCCGGTAGCTGGTCACCTCATAGGGGGTGTGGTCGAAGAAGATGGTCAGGGTACCGTGCTGCAAACCGGTCTCGACCAGATGCAGGCCGGCAAAGCAGCGCAGCATCTCCTGCGGTGTCGCGGCAGTACACAGGTCCCAGTCGTGGGGCTGCCGGCCGAGGAGCGTGTCCCGCACACAGCCGCCGACCGCCCACGCTTCATAGCCCGCTGATTCCAGACGATCCAGCAGGGTGAGGACGGCGGGCGGCGGATTAAAACGCGGTTCCATTCCCCGTTCAGCCCTGTGCCGGTGCGGCAGGGCGGTTTTTCTCATAGATGATCTTCATGCCCTTAAAGGCGAGATCGGGGTCGTAAAAATCGATGCAGGAGGTCTCGCGGGAGATCATCCGGCCCAGACCGCCGGTGGCGAGCACTATCATCTGGGTGCCCAGCTCCTCCTTAATCTTGCGGACGATGTACTCGACCTGGCCGATGTAGCCGTAGACCAGACCGGACTGCATGCCGTTGACGGTGTTGCGGGCGAGCACCCGGGCGGGCTTGACGATCTCGATCTCGGGCAGCTTCGCGGTCTGGGACCAGAGGGCCTGGGCCGAGATCTGGATACCCGGGGAGATCACGGTATACTCAAAGACGCCGTCGGCCGAGACATAGTCGTAGGTGGTGGCGGTGCCGAAGTCGAGCACCAGACAGGCCTTTTTGTAGGTGTGATAGGCCGCCGCGACGTTGACGATCCGGTCGGCGCCGGTCTCGCGGGGATTATCGCCCCCCATCCGGATGCCGGTCTTGATGCCGGGGCCGATGATGAGCGGGGTGACCGAGAAATACCGGCGCAGCGCGCTGGTCAGCGAGTGCATTACCTTGGGCACCACGCTCGAGACGACCGCGTCCTCGATCGCGTCCAGCGGGATGCCGCGGGCCATCAGAAAGTTGCAGATCGCAACCCCCAGTTCGTCCGAAGTGCGGGGGGCCTTGGTGGTCATCCGGAAGGTGGCCCGCAGCTCGTCCCCGTCAAATACGCCCAGCGTAATATTGGTGTTCCCGACGTCAATGGTCATTAACATGGTTTAGTTTCCTCTCTTTTTCTCGAGTATTGAAAGGCAGCGGGTCAGAACCTCCCGCGCGACCTCTTCTTTGTCCATCAGCTCCAACGGCTCGGCGCCCTCTCTGGTCAGCAGGGTAACCCGGTTGGTGTCGGTACCAAAGCCGGCCCCGGCGTCCCGCAGGCTGTTCGCCACAATCATATCGGCGTTCTTGCCCTCGAGCTTTTTGCGGGCATTTTCCAGCAGGTTCTGGGTCTCCATCGCAAAGCCGCAGAGCACCTGGTCGGGCCGGGCGGCCTGTCCCAGCGATTTGAGGATGTCCTCGGTGCGCTGCAGCGCGAGGTTCAGCTCCCCGTCCCCTTTTTTCAGCTTCTCATCGCTGGTGACGGCGAAGGTGTAATCCGCCACCGCCGCGGCCTTGATGGTGATGTCCTGCTCGGGGAAGGCGCCCTTGACCGCCGCCGCCATCTCGGCAGCCGAGCGGATTGGCACCATCCGTACCCCACGCACCGGGGCAAGCGCGACCGGCCCGCTGACCAGCGTGACCTCGGCGCCGAGGTTGCGCGCCTGCCGCGCCAGCGCATAGCCCATCTTGCCGGTGGAGTGGTTGGTCAAAAACCGAACCGGGTCCATGCTCTCCTGGGTCGGCCCGGCGGTGACGAGCACCTTGCACCCGGCCAAGGGCTTCGGGCTGAGCAGCTCCTCGATATAATCGGCGATCTCCTCCGGCTCGGCCAGCCGGCCCTTGCCGACGTCCCCGCAGGCGAGCAGCCCGTCGGCGGCATCGAGGAAGGCCATTCCCCGGCCGCGCAGCGTCTCGATGTTCTGTTGGGTTGCAGGGTTTTCCAGCATACCGGTGTTCATCGCCGGGCAGATCAGCTTTTTGCAGCGGCAGGCCAAAAAAGTGGTGGTCAGCATGTCGTCCGCAATGCCGCAGGCGAACTTCGCGATCACGTTCGCGGTCGCCGGCGCGACGACAAAGAGGTCGGCTTTCTGGGCCAGCGCGACATGCTGGACGTTATATTCAAAGTTGCGGTCGAAGGTATCAACGCTGACCCGGTTGCCGCTGAGGGTTTCAAAGGTCAGCGGGCTGACAAACTCGGTCGCGTTTTTGGTCATCAATACATGGATCTCATAGCCCCGCTTGTGCAGCATGCTGGTCAGCGCGGCGGCCTTGTAGGCCGCGATGCCGCCGCTGACCCCAAGGGCGATCACCTTATTGCTCATCTTGTTCTTCTCCCTTCCCGGACTGTTTCTTCTTCCGCTCAAGCGCCGCGCGCCGCTCGGCGCGCCAGGCGTCAATCTGCTGTTTGCGCTGGCGCACCCGCGCCTCCGCCCCCTCGTCGGTCGGGTTGTAATACACCCGGCCCCGCAGCGATTCGGGCAGGCACTCCATCGCGGTCAGTTTTTCCTCGGTATCGTGCGCGTACTCATACCCCTCGCCGTAATGCAGCTGTTTCATCAGCCGGGTCGGCGCGTTGCGAAGGTGCAGCGGCACCGGCTCGGCGAGCATCTTCTGTGCGTCCCGCTTTGCCCGCTCATAGGCGAGGTAGACCGCGTTGGAGCGGGGAGCCAGCGAGAGGAAGATCACCGCGTGGGCCAGATGGACGCTGCACTCGGGCATCCCGATGAAGTGGCAGGCCTGATAGGCGGCGACGGTGATCTCGAGCGCCCGGCTGTCGGCCATGCCGACGTCCTCGCAGGCGAACCGCACCAGCCGCCGTGCGATGTAGAGCGGGTCCTCTCCCCCCTCCAGCATCCGGGCCAGCCAGTAGACCGCGGCGTCGGCGTCGCTGTTTCGCATCGACTTGTGCAGCGCCGAGATGAGGTTGTAGTGTTCCTCCCCGTTCTTGTCATAGAGCAGCGACCGCTTGCCGACACATTGGCGGACGATCTCGGGGGTGACCTGAATCCCCGTTTCGGTCTGCTTGCCGTTGAGCACCGCCATCTCAAGGGTGTTCAGCGCGGTGCGGGCGTCCCCGTTGGCAAAGGTGGCGATCAGCGCCAGCTCGTTTTCCCCCATCTCGACCCGCTGGTTGCCAAACCCCCGCGGGTCGCCCAGCGCCCGGCGCAGCAGCCGGACCATTTCCTCCTCGGACAGGGCCTGCAGCACAAACACCTTGCAGCGGGAGAGCAGCGCCGAGTTGACCTCAAACGAGGGGTTTTCGGTTGTCGCGCCGATCAGCACGATACTCCCCTTCTCCACAAAGGGCAAAAACGCGTCCTGCTGGGCCTTGTTGAACCGGTGAATCTCGTCCACAAACAGGATGGTTTTCCGCCCCATCCGCCGCGCCGACTCGGCCTCGTCCATGACCTTGCGGATCTCCTTGATGCCGCTGGTCACCGCCGAAAAGTCGACAAACCGCGCCCGGGTGCGCCGGGCAATGATCCGCGCGAGGGTGGTCTTGCCCACCCCGGGCGGACCCCAGAAGATCATCGAGGGCACCTCGTCCCGGTCGATCAGCCGGCGCAGGATGCCGCCCTCGGCCAGCAGATGGCGCTGCCCCTCAAACTCCTCGAGGGTCTGCGGGCGCAGCCGACTGGCCAGCGGGCTGGCCGGGATTTGATCCTCAAACAGGGTCGGCTGTTCCACACCACTCACCTCCCGATCGTTTCCTTGCTCTATTTTACACTTTTTGCGCTGCTAAAAAAAGACTTTTTGCGGATTCTTTTGCCATTTTGCCGCCTGCGCCCCTTTCCCTTTTCGCCGTTTGGGTGTATGATATTTTCAAAGAGAACGGGCATCTTTGCCCGGATTTTGGATACACTCTTGTTACCTGTATTTCAGGGGGATTACAGTATGAAAAAACTGAAATTTTTGGATGAATTTGCCACCCTCGCGCTGGCGGGGATTCTGCTGGGACTGGTGCTGCTGATCTGGCCCACCCTTTCGGGCAAGCTGATCTGCTATGCGCTGGCCGTGGCGCTGGCCGCCTACGGCGTTTACCGGATCGTCTGTTATTTTACTCGGGACCTGCTGCTGACCATGCTGCGCCGGGACTTCGCGGCGGGGCTGGTCTCCCTGATCGGCGCGTTCTTTCTTCTGATGCGCCCCGAGCTGCTGATCTCGCTGCTGCCGGTCCTGTTCGGGCTTGCGCTGCTTTTGGGTGCGGTCAGCGGGGTGCAGGCCGGCTTCGACCTGCGGCGGATGGAGGACAACCGGTGGTACGCGCCGCTCGTCGCCGCCGCAATACAGGGGATCCTCGGCGGGGTGATTCTGGCAAACCCCTTCGCCACCGCGATGGTGCTCATGCGGTTCATCGGCGCTTCGCTGTTGGTGGAGGGGGTCTTTGAACTGGTTTTCTCGCTGCTGGTGCGCCAGCGGCAGAAGAGCTATTTCCCCTCCGATGAGGACTAAAACGGCAAAAAGAGAGCAGGTTCCCTGCTCTCTTTTTTTGTTCAAAAACCCTGTTTTTTGAGCTCCCGCACAAGGTCGAGATAAAACTGACGCACATCAAAACCGGGGATATTCTCCCGGTTGAGGTCGACCATATCCCCGTGAGAAACGCCACGGGCGGCGGCGCGCACCAGCGAAAACCGCGCGCCCCATGCCATTGAATCGACCGCCACAAGACCGTCGTTCTCCCCGTCATAGTGTTTTACCAGCGGATAGGTCAGATTAAGGGGGAACCGGCCGCCGCGTGCGCGTGGCAGTACCGACCCGACGCTCTGATAGTACACCCCGGCTGCGTCGGGGGTATTCTCGTTGAATGCGGCGCAGGCCGAAGCAGTCAGGTCCCGCACCGCAGCCATAAAGTCCGGTTTTTCATCCCCGATCCGCCGCGCGATCCCATTATACCTGCGCGCGACAAACCATTGCACACCGCGGGGGATCCTGTGCAGCAGCACCTCGGCGAACAGGCAGCCGCGGTGCGGGGTGTTGATGGTGGTCAACGAGGCGACCTTATCCGCCGCGCCGGCATGGGCGATCGCATAACGGCAGTCGAGCCCACCCTTGGAATGGGCGATGACATTCACCTTTCTGCAACCGGTCTGTGCGATAATTTCATCAATCCGCCGTGCCAGTTCCCTGCCGCTGTCGGCCACCGAAAGCGCGGATTGTTGACGACCATAATAAACCGCCGCACCGTGCCGCTTGAGGGCGGCGGGAATCCTGCCCCAGTAGTTGATCAGCGCAAAGTCCCGAAAAAACACCCCATGCACCAGCAAAATCGGATATCGGGTAGCGCAGTCGGCGGCCGCAGCAGGGGTTTGATCCAGTTCCAGTCGCCGGCGCTCGTCGGCGATCTCCTGCCGCAGAACCCGCAGCATCCGAAAAAGCGCCCACAGATGCAATAGCGGAATCGGACCGCAGAGCGCACCGATCACCCGCCAGCGGATGCCCAGCTGCACCGAGGTCAGATAGACCCGCAGCATCCCGTTCCAGAACAACACCGCGAGCAGCAGCACCGCGAGCAGCAGCTGACACACCACCGCCACCGAATTTGGCCCGGCCCGCCAGAGCCACAGAAGGCCGAAGAGGATCGTGCCCGCCGTCACCGCGAGAAAAAAGCAAAGCAGCCGCACGCCGCTCTCCAGCACCGCGAGCCGCGCCGAAAGACAGTCGTGCGGGGGAAGCTGAAGATTGAGCAGTACAAAGATCACGCTGAGGCACAAAAAGACCGGCAGCCAAAAGTGCAGATGCAGCCATTGAAAAATCGCGTAGCTGTCAACAATCCCCCACAGCAGCAGCGCCTGTGCCCAGAACTGCTGGCGTTTTCGGTTGTTCATTGCCGGTTCCTCCCTTTCTCTGTCTTCAGTTTAATTCGTCCTCCATCGCAAATCAAGAACGTTTTCTGCCCGCATGGCATTTTCTTTTCCGGGCCGTCGTGATAAAATAAGAAAAAATTCCCGCAAGGGATGGGATTCGAGGGGGTAATTCAGGATGGCAAAGATGACCTTGGGTCGAACGGGTCTGGCGGTCGAGCAGAGCGGCTTTGGTGCGCTGCCGATCCAGCGGATCTCCGAGGCAGAGGCGGTGCATCTGCTGCGAAAGGCCTATGAGGGCGGTATGAACTATTTCGACACCGCCCGCGCCTACACCGACAGCGAACAGAAGGTCGGCGCAGCCTTTGCGGGGATGCGGGACAAGGTGATCATCGCGACCAAGACAATGGCGACGACGGTCGAGGGGTTCTGGAAGGATCTTGAGGAGAGCCTGCGGCTGCTGCAGACCGACTATATCGATGTCTACCAGTTTCACAACCCGTCCTTCTGCCCGAAGCCGGGGGATGAAAGCGGGCTGTACGACGCAATGCTCGAGGCCCAGCGGCAGGGCAAAGTGCGGTTCATCGGCTTTACCAACCACCGGCTGGACGTCGCGCATGAGGCGATCGACTCGGGGCTATACGATGTTCTGATGTTCCCTTACAGCTACATCAGCTCGGACAAGGAGCTGGCGGTGGCCGACGCCTGCCTGAAGGCGGGGATGGGCTTTGTCGCGATGAAGGCGCTGTGCGGCGGTCTGATTATGAACGGCCGGGCGGCGAGCGGCTGGATCGCGCAGCACGAGGGGGTTCTGCCGATCTGGGGCATTCAGCGCGAGCGGGAGCTGGACGAGTTCCTCGCCGGGATTCCCACCCCGCCGGTACTGGACGGGGAGCTGCTGGCGGTGATCGAAAAGGATCGCCGCGAACTGCAAGGAGATTTCTGCCGCGGCTGCGGCTACTGCATGCCCTGCCCGATGGGCATCCAGATCAACAGCTGCGCGCGCGCCTCGGTGATGATGCGCCGCGCCCCTGCGATCAACTTCCTCTGCGAAGAGGGACAGGCGATGATGAAAAAGATCGAGGACTGCATCGGCTGCGGACAATGCGCTGCGAAATGCCCCTACGGGCTGAACACCCCCGAGCTGCTGCGGCGCAACTATGAGGACTTTAAGGAAGTTCTGGCGGGCAAACCGCTGTAAATCATATCAAAACGGAGGACCACCATGAAAAAAGTTCTGCTCGTCGGCGAGAGCTGGCATGTTCACACCACCGAATCCAAGGGATTCGACGTCTTCAGCTACGACTATTATGAAGAGGCGACCGGCTACATCAAGGCGGCGCTGGAAAAGGCGGGCTTCTCCTTCACCCATATTCCCTCTCACATGGTGGAGTACAGCTTTCCCAAGACCGCGGCCGAGCTGGCCGCCTATGACGTTGTGATGTTCAGCGACGTCGGCGCGAACACGATGAACCTGCCCATGGAGGTTTTCATGCGGCTGCACCCGACCACCAACAAGCTGGAGATCCTGCGGGAGTATGTCGAGAACGGCGGCGCGTTCGTGATGATCGGCGGTTACCTCTCCTTCCAGGGCATCCAGGCCCGGGGCGCTTACAAGAACACCCCGGTCGAGGAGCTGCTGCCGGTCGAGCTGCTGGTCGGGGATGACCGGGTCGAGAAGAGCCAGGGCGTCCGGCCTGAGATCGCCTGCCCGGGCCACCCCGTCGTGCAGGGACTTTCCGGCGAGTGGCCGATGCTGCTGGGCTATAACAAGCTGATCCC
The DNA here is from genome assembly GCA_944386485.1 of uncultured Pygmaiobacter sp. GTDB lineage: Bacteria > Bacillota > Clostridia > Oscillospirales > Ruminococcaceae > Pygmaiobacter. The sequence goes on from CALXBG010000044.1 coordinate 8,771, forward strand.
CAAGGCGGACAGCGCGGTACCGGTGACGGTGAACGGCGACCCGCTGATCGTGCTGGGCCGCTACGGCAAGGGCCGTGCCTGCGCCTTTGCCACCGACTGCGCTCCCCATTGGGCGCCGGTCGAGTTCTGTGAGTGGAGCGGCTATTCGGTGCTCTGGAAGAACCTGGTCGATTATCTGACCGACTGAGAGGACAGAATACAAAAAAACTGCGGCGGTGCTTTTTTGGCACCGCCGCAGTTTTACACTTACAGCAGTTTTTTGAGTTCTTCGAGGGTTTGGGCAAATTCGGCCACCGCATCCAGCACCGGCTGGGGCTGGGCCATGTCGACCCCGGCATACCGCAGCAGCTCGATCGGGTGTTCGCTGCTGCCGCCGCAGAGAAATTTTTTGTAATCCTCCACCGCGCCCGGCACCCCCGCGCGGATCCGGTTCGCGATCGCAATCGCGGCCGAAATGCCGGTGGCGTACTGGTAGACATAGAACGCGCGGTAATAGTGCGGGATCCGCGACCATTCAAAGGAGAGGGATTGATCCACCACCAGCTGGGGACCATAGTAATCCCGGTTGAGCTGGGCGTGGATCTCACACAGCCCATCGGGCAGCAGCGGCTGGCCCGCCTCGACCTTGGCGTGGGTCTGCATCTCAAAGTCGGCGAACATCGTCTGCCGGTAGAAGGTGGAGCGCAGATCGTCCAGATGCTTGCACAGCAGCAGCCGGCGCAGATCGTCCGAATCACAATGGTCAAGCAGATAGTAGTAGAGCAGCTGCTCATTGACGGTCGAGGCGACCTCGGCGCAGAAGATCGAGTAGTCGGAGTAAACAAACGGCTGGCTCTCGCAGGAATAGATGGTGTGCATCGAGTGGCCCAGCTCATGCACCAGCGTGAAGACGTCCTCGAGGGTGTTGTCGTAGTTGAGCAGCATATAGGGGTGGAAGCCGTAGGTGCCGGTAGAATAGGCCCCGCGCTGCTTGTTGTCCTTGGGGTAGACGTCGATCCACCGGTTTTCCAGGGCCGCGCGCATCTTCTCGGCATAGTCCTCCCCCAGCGGGGCGGTTGCGGCCATTACCATCTGCGCGGCCTCCGCAAACGGGTAGGTCCGCGCGACCTCCCCGGTCAGCGGCAGGAAGAAGTCATAGAAGTGGAAGTCCTCGATGCCGAGCGCCCGTTTGCGGACTTCGACATACTCCTGCAGCGGTCCGCAGTTTGCCCGCACCGTCGAGATCAGATTGTCGTAGACCGCTTCGGGGATGAAGTTCGCCGCCAGCTTTGCCGCCCGTGCGGAGGGATACCGCCGGCTCTTGGCGAGGTAGACATCCGCCCGCACCCGGCCATAATAGCTCGAGGCAAGGGTGTTGATGTGGCCGCCGTACAGCCCGAGCAGCGCGTCATAATACCGCGCGCGGAATGCGCGGTCGGGGTTTTGTAGTGCCGAGAAGTAGCCCGCCTCGGTCACCTTGACCATCTCGCCGTCCGGGCCTTCCACCTGCGGGGCGGGGGTGTCGTTGATGACGAGGTCCTCGAACACCTGCCGGTAGCCGCCGCCGAGGTCGGCCATCCGGGTGAGCAGCGCCTCGCCCGCGTCGTCGAGCAGATGGTCGGTGCGGTCGAACAGGTCCTCCATCATCCGCCGGTAGAGCGCAAGCTCGGGGCAGGTTTCACAAAGCGCCTCGAACTGCGCCCGGCCGCAGCGCATCAGCTCCGGCTCGAGAAAGGCAATCTCCTCCCCCAGCCGGGTGAAGAGGATCTGTAACTGGCCGGTCATCTCCTTGCCCCGGGCGGCGGACATGTCGGTGTGGAACCGGCACTCGGCATATACCGCGCATTGCCCGCCCTTGCAGTTGAGCTCGTCGTTCAGCCGCAGCGTCTCAAGCAGCGCCTGCGCGTTTTCCGCCGCCTTGCCCTTGCGGGCGGCGAGGGATGCGCCCAGCGCGCGCACCTCCTCCATCTGTTTCTCCCACGCGGCGTCGTCCGCGAACATATCGGCCAAATTCCAGCTTGTATTCTCGCTGATCTTCAGTTCCACCGTTTGCTCCTTTCCGCCGCCGTCGGCGGCCTGCTGTTTTTCACGATGCTATTGTAGCACGATGGCGGCCGGTTGGAAAGGGATTGTTTTTCCCCGCCGACAGTATACCTCCGGCGCATCGGTCTTTTTCCTCCGCCGCTCAGTTTTGGCACGGCGGGCCGAAATATACCCCGGCCGATACAGCAAAAGGTATCCGTTGTTCCTTCTAAACCGCCGACCGAAAGCGACAAAAGAAACTGTTGACTTTTTCCACCGGACGAGCTAAAATAATAGGGCACTCAAAAATGCGGGTTTAGCTCATCTGGTAGAGCGTCTGCTTCCCAAGCAGAAGGTGGCGAGTTCGAGCCTCGTAACCCGCTCCACGTCGGAATGGACTTCGCTCCATTCAAAAAGCCCGGCCGAAAGGCCGGGCTTTTCTCATTTCACCATTTTTTCGCCGGTTGCAATCCCGCTTTGGGGTGTGCTAAAATAAGGGGCAGGATCTGTGATTTGACACTCCGCCCGCGCGGGGTGTTTTCTTTCCATTTCAAACCGAGGAGGACGCGCGATGGCATACCGGCTGGCAAAGAATTATGGGGACACCGTCGCCGTTCCCTCGCTGCTGCTGCGACATCTCGACCGCGCCGACGGGGACGCGCTGCGGGTCGCGCTGGCCGTCCTGCGGGACGGCGAGGTGCGCGAGGGGGCGCTGGCGCAGGAGTTTTCGGGCCGGCTCTCCGCAGCGGAGCTTGAGAAGATTTTAGTTTACTGGACCGGCGCGGGGCTGCTGGTCAGCGAGCGGGAGACCGCCCCGGCCCCCACCCCGGCCAAACCCGCTCCAAAGCCGCCCCGGCTTTCCACCCGGGAGGTTGCCGCCGCCGCGCAGAACGACCCGCAGGTCGCGGTGCTCATCACCGAGAGCCAGAATCTGCTGGGCGGGCTTCTGGGTGAGGCCGACAGCAACCTGCTGGTCTCCCTCTATCTTCAGGACGGGCTGCCGGTCGACCTGATTCTGACCGGCATTGCCCATTTTGTCGCCAAGGACAAGCGAAGTGTGCGGTATATCGCGCGGGTGCTGCTCTCCTGGTGGGGTGAGGGAATCCGCAGCTGTGCCGATCTGGAACGCTACCTGGCTCTGCTCGCGCTGCGGGAGCGGTGCGAGGCGGAGGTTGCCGAGATCATGGCCACCCCCGCGAGTTCTTTTACCGCCGGCGAGCGGACGCTGATCGCCCGCTGGTACGAGGAATACGGCTACGGCCGGGAGATGATCGAGGCCGCCTGCCAGAGGGCGGGCGACAAGCGCAGCGCCCGGTATCTCAACGGGATGCTGAAAAAGTGGTACAGCAAGGGCTACCGCAGCCCGAGCGATCTCGAAGCGGAGGGCCCGGTCAACCTACAGGAGACTGGACGGGAGATCACCCCCGAGCGGGATCTGCTGCTGCGTAACCCCGACCACACCCCGAAATTCAGAAAGCGAGGCGGGATCTGATGAACCGAGCAGAGCTCTACGCACAGGCAATGGCGGCGCTGCGCCGCGACCGGCAGCGGGCGATCACCCGCGCGGAGGAAAACAAACAGCTCGCCTACGACCGGATTCCCCGGCTGCTGGTGCTGGATAACCTGACCATCGAGACCGGCCTGGCGCTGGCAAAGCTCGGCGCGGCGCGTGCGTCGGCGGAAAAGCTGGCTGAAAAACAGGCCGCCCTCACCGCGATCGAGGACGAACGGGCCGCACTGCTGCGGGAAAACGGTTTTTCCTCTGATTTTTTGCAGCCCAAATTCAGCTGTCCGGTCTGTCAGGACACCGGCTGGGACAAGGAAAAGGTCTGCGGCTGCGTGCAGCGAAAGATCCGCGCGCTGCGCCGGGCCGAGCTGATGAAGTCGGCGCCGCTCGACCTGTGCCGGTTTGACAACTTTGACCTCAACCGGTATCCCGATCAGCCGATTCCCCCCGCACGGGTCAGCGCCCGCAAGATCATGGAGGGGAATCTCGCCTACTGCCGCCAGTACGCGGCCGAGTTTTCGGGCGACTGCCCCAGCCTTTTTCTGTCCGGCAACGCCGGGCTGGGCAAAACCCATCTCGCGCTGGCGATCGCCGGCGAGCTGCTGGCCAAGGGGGTCGAGGTGCTCTACCTCAGCAGCCAGACCGCCTTTGGCACCATCGAGCGGGACCGGTATCTCGACGGCGGTGAACTGCTGGCGGAGATGCTGGAGGCCGAACTGCTGATTCTGGACGATCTGGGCACCGAGTGCCTCTCCCCCTATGTTTCCAGCTGTATCTACCGGCTGGTCGATTCCCGGCTAAACGCACACAAACCCACCATCTACACCAGCAATCTGCAAAGCCAGAAGACGGTCAATCTGCGGTACTCTGAAAAGGTGGGCAGCCGGCTGTTCGGCGAGTGCGAGATTCTGCTCTTCTACGGAGAGGATCAGCGGCTGGCGCATCAGTACGCCAAAGAATAAAAAAGTTCTTTCCGGGGCTGGTTTTTTGCCCCACAAGGTGGTATACTACCTACGGCAAAGGGGCGCGGGTTCCGCGCTCCTTTATTCTGTGGCGTTTTGTTTGTAACACGCAACCCCTGCCGCCCTGTGCGGCTTTTGGAAATCTGGAAAAGGAGTGTTTTTCTATGAAAATCGCAATTATTGGCGCGGGCGCAATGGGCACCCTCTACGGCGGCCGTCTCGCCCTCGCCGGTGAAGAGGTCACAATGATAGACGTGGTTGAGCCCGCGGTGCGCCGGATGGATCGCGAAGGACTGATCCTCGAGCTGGTCGACGGGGTTCACACCGCGAAGGTATCGGCAAGACTGGCCGCCGAGATGGATTTTGCGGCGGATCTGGTCATCCTCTTCACCAAGTCGGTCTATTCCCGCGCCGCGCTGGAGAGCGCGAAGACCTTTATCGGCCCGGATACTGTGGTGATGACCCTGCAAAACGGCCTGGGCAACCTCGAGCTGGTTGCCGAATATGTCCCGATGGAGCGGATCATCGTCGGCATCAGCGACTTCCCCAGCGATCTGATTGAGACCGGCCACATCCGCTCGATCGGCGAGGGCCACACCCGGATCATGACCGCCGCGGGCGGCGAAACCGTCTTCCTGCAGGACGTCTGCCGCCGGTTTGAGGCGGCCGGCCTGCATTGCTCGATCACCCCGGACATCATGGCCACCATCTGGACCAAGGTTGCAGTCAACGCCACCGCCAACAGCATCACCTCGGTCTGCCGGCTGCGCTGCGGCGTGCTGATCGACACCCCCGAAGCCTGGCAGCTCGCGCTGCGGATCGTCGATGAGATCGTCATGGTTGCCGCTGCCGACGGGGTCAAGCTCGACCGCGAGGCGATCGTTGACAACGTACACAAGGTGATGGAGGCCATGCCGGATCACCTGACCAGCATGGAGCAGGATGTGCTCGCCAAGCGTCCCACCGAGGTCGGCTCAATCAACGGCGGGGTCGTCAAGAAGGCGAAGGCGCTGGGTCTCGACGCCCCCTGCAATGAGACGATGTACCTGCTCATCCGCACCATCGAGCAGAACTACGCCGGACAGATTCTCTGATTTCGACCACCGGGCCCGCGCCTTAGGCGCGGGCCTTTTTTGATACAATAGTACATATTTTGATTTTTTGCACATCTTGTTTGCAAAAAGTGCAATTCCCTCTTCCCTGCGCTGATTTTTTCATGATGATGCAATAATTTTGCATTTTTTCTTTGAGGAAAAGCAGGTATAATTGAGACAGAAATCAAAATCTGCTGCCGGGAGGAAAGACAAATGAACCAAGAAGTTGTCTACGAGATTGAACGGCTGGTCCGCTTTGGCCTTGCACAGGGGCTGGTGGGCAAGCTGGACGCGATTGTCGCCCGCAATACCCTGCTGGATCTGTTTGGTCAGAGCGAGCCGTATGCCGGCCCCATCGACGGGGAGCTTCCCGAGACGCCGACCGAAATGCTTGACCGGCTGCTCGACCTTGCCGGCGAGATGGAGCTGTATGACGCGAGCGTCTACGCGCTGCGGGTCAACTTCGAGGCCCGGATCATGGGCGCGCTGATGCCGCGGGAGAGCGAGGTCTGTGCGCGGTTCTGGCAGCTCTATCGCGAGGAGGGTGCGCGCGCCGCGACCGACTACTTCTACCATCTGTGCATCGTCAGCAACTACATCCGCACCGCCCAGATTGCCAAGAACATCAAGTGGGATTATCCCTGCCGGTACGGCACGCTGGAGGTCACCATCAACCTGACCAAGCCCGAAAAGGACCCCAAAACCATCGCACTCGAGCGGCTGCAGCCGGCGGCGAGCTATCCCAGGTGCATGCTCTGCATCGAGAACATCGGCTATGCGGGGCGGATCAACTTCCCCGCCCGGCAGTATCACCGGGTGGTGCCGGTCACTCTCGACGGCGAGCAATGGTATCTGCAGTATTCCCCTTATGTCTACTATAACGAGCACTGTATCGTCTTTGGGGAGAAGCACGAGCCGATGGCGATCGGGCCGAAGACCTTTGCCCGGTTGTTCGACTTTGTGACCCAGTTCCCCCACTACACCTGCGGCAGCAACGCTGACCTGCCGATCGTGGGCGGCAGCATCCTCTCTCACAACCACTTTCAGGGCGGCAACTATCCCTTCCCGATGCAGAGCGCCGCGCTGCAGCAGCAGTACCGCTGCAAAGGCTTTGAGGAGATCACGATCGGCCGGATCAACTGGCCGGTCTCGACCATCCGCTGCACCGGCCGCAACAGCGAGCAGCTGATCGCCTTTGCCGAGCGGTTTTTGGACGGCTGGCGCAGCTACACCGATGAATCGGTCGAGATCCGCGCCTTTACCGAGGAAAACGGCCGCCGGGTGCCCCACAACACCGTCACCCCGATTCTGCACTACACCGAACAGGATGGCTATGTGCTGGATCTGGTGCCCCGCAACAACGCCACCAGCGAGGCATTCCCCGAGGGGATCTTCCATCCCCACCGCGAACTGCACCACATCAAGAAGGAGAACATCGGCCTGATCGAGGTCATGGGACTTGCGATTCTGCCCAGCCGGCTCAAGGACCAGACCGCCGCGATCTGCTCGGTACTCACCGGCGAGGCGGATGCCGACGCGGTCAAGCAGCAGGCGCCCGAACACGCCGACTGGATCGATTTTCTGGTCACGAAGTACGGCTGCGGCATGACCGCCGACGCCGCACAGCAGGCGGTGCGGGCCGAGGTGGGCGAAAAGTTTGCCGCCTGTCTGGAGGACGCCGGCGTCTTCAAGCAGAACGAGCAGGGCTTTGCCGCCTTCGATCGGTTTATGGAGACCCTTGGCTGCGAAAAGATCTGACAGCAGAAAAAAGACCGCCGCGCACCGGATTTCTGCCGGGCGCGGCGGTTTCTTTTTTCTGCTGTCGGTCAGGCAACCGGCACGGCGGTCATGCTGTCGATCGCGGCGGCAAACGCGTCGCCCCACTCGCCGGTCATATCGGTGAAGCTGTAAGTATAGGCCTTATCGCCGTTGACCCCGATGACCGTCTGGCTGATCGTGACCCCGTTGATGGTGAGATCATAGCTCATCTTGTAAGCCGGGCAGCCGTCGATGTCGGTGGACTCGAACGCAAAGTTCTCAAGACTGACCTCCTCGCCGAGCTGGGCGCTATATCCCTGCTCCATCGTGCTCTTCATCGCATCGCGGGCACCTCGCTGGCAAGGCTGCCGTCGCTCTCCACCGCAACATAGTTGATGTTCGAGCCGTCCTCCGCCTGCCAGAACCCGTCCGCTCCTTCGGGCAGCTCGGCCGGCTCCGAGAATCCCTCAGGCAGATCAAACTCGAAGGTATAGTTGAGATAATCGGCCTCCTGCGCGGAGGAATCCTCTACCGCAGAACTGGTCTGTGCCACCGAGGAATCCTGTGCGACAGAGGAATCCGTACCCGCCACGGAAGAGTCCCCGCCGCCGCAGGCGACCAGCGAGAGACAAAGGACTGCCGGTACCATCAAAGCCAACATCTTTTTCATCTGTTTTCCCCTTCTCTATCCAAAATTTTGCAACAAGGGCGCCATGCCGCACCCAACCTCTCTTCTATTTTAACGTATCCTTCTTATTTTTCAACCTCATTTAAGGACTGATACAAAAAACACACCCCGGCGTGATCTTCGGGGTGTGTTTTTTACTTTTGAGACTTAGCGGCTCTCCAGCTCGCCGCGGCTGGCGGCCTTGAGATAGGCGTTGATAAACCCGTCGAGGTCGCCGTCCATTACCGCGTCGACGTTGCCGCTCTCATACCCGGTGCGGTGATCCTTGACCAGGGTATAGGGCATAAAGACGTAGCTGCGGATCTGGTGGCCCCAGGCGATCTCGTTCTGCACGCCCTTGATGTCCTCGATCTTGTCCTTGTGCTGCTGCAAAGCGATCTGGAACAGCTTGGCCTTGAGCATCTCATACGCATAGTCCCGGTTCTGGAACTGGCTGCGCTGGGTCTGGCAGGAAACCACGATGCCGGTCGGCTTATGGATCAGGCGGACCGCCGAAGAGGTTTTATTGATGTGCTGGCCGCCCGCGCCGGAGGAGCGGTAGACCTGCATCTCAACGTCCTCGGGCCGGATGTCGATCTTAATGGAATCGTCCAGCTCGGGCATGACCTCCAGGCTGGCGAAGCTGGTCTGCCGGCGGGCGTTTGCATCAAACGGGCTGATCCGCACCAGCCGGTGCACCCCGTTCTCGCTCTTGAGCATGCCGTAGGCGTTGGTGCCCTTGACCATGATCGAGGCGCTCTTGATACCGGCCTCGTCCCCGTCCAGATAGTCGAGCACCTCGACGGTATAGCCGTGCGCCTCCGCCCAGCGGGTGTACATCCGGTAGAGCATCTGCGCCCAGTCCTGCGCCTCGGTGCCGCCGGTACCGGCATGGAAGGTGAGAATTGCATTGTTGTGGTCGTACTCGCCCCGCAGCAGGGTGATCAGCCGCAGCTCCTCGAGCTTCTGCTTGACCTTTTCGACATGCTCCTCCGCCTCGGGCAGCAGATCCTCGTCCCCCATCTCCTCGGCCAGCTCGGCGAAGGTCTCGGCATCCGAATACAGCTGCTGCAGCTCGGCATACTTGTCCAGCTTGCCCTTGATCTCGCTCATCTCGGCAAAGACCTTGCGGCTGTTCTCCTGATCGTCAAAAAAGCCCGGCTCCGAGCTCTTTTGGGTCAGCTCCTCATACCGCTGACTGTTCGCGGGAATGGCCAGCGCCTCCCCGATGTCCTTGACCTCCGGTCCGAGAACTGAGAGGTCATGCTTTACTTCGTCCAGAATGATCATATTTCACGCTCCAGATAGACGGCCAACGCCGCGCGGGGCGCTGCTGCCGATATTTTACCAATATATTATTATATCGTTCGCACCGCGGATTGTAAAGGATTTCTGCGCAGCTCTTTCGTTTGGAATGGAAATTGCATTTTTTATCTCTTTGAGGTACAATATGGAAGTATGAGTTTCCTGTCGTCGCTTTCCGATCGACAGCGAGGGAGGCTATCCTATGCAAAACTACGAAGGTTGCAACTGTCCGGTCTGTAAAAAGCCGCTTAGCCCTTCTGATGATATTGTGGTCTGCCCCGAGTGCGGCGCACCCTATCACCGCGCCTGCTATCAGCAGCAGGGCGCCTGCGTGTACGAACACCTGCACAAAACCGGCTTTGAGTGGAAACGCCCGGCCAGCGCGCCGAAGGTGCACCGCTGCCCCAACTGCGGCGCGGAGTATGCCGGCGACGAGGTCTTTTGCGAGAAGTGCGGCAGCCCGCTGCACACCGAGGAAAAGCAGGGCGCTTTCCCCGGCCGCGAGGGGCCGCTGGGCGGCTTTGGCGGCGGCCCGACCTTTGCGGGCCCGGCAGGCTTTGCCGCCGACACCAAGGGGGAGATTGACGGAATCCCCATCTCCGACTGGGCGGCCTACATCGGCCCCAGCGCACCCTACTACATCTACCAATTCAAGCGGATGGACGCAACCGGGCACAAAATCGGCTTTTTGTTCAGCGCGGCCTTCTTTGCCCCGATCTACTTCCTTTACCGCAAGATGTGGGGGCTGGGCATCCTCGCGGGGGCCATCAACCTGCTGCTCAATCTGCCCGCCGCGCTGATGATGCTGGCTGAATTCGGCATCTTCTTCGCGCCGATCAGCTATGAGATGCTCGGACTTGTCGCCTCCATCTCCTCTCTGCTGCTCAGCGTGATCCAGTTCGTCGGCTGGGGCATGTTTGCTGCGTGGTTCTACCGCCGGCATTGCGCGCGCCGCATCCGCCGTATCCGCGAACAGACGCAAAACGACCCGGCACAGCGCGCCGCGCAGCTGCACAAAAAAGGCGGCCCGAGCAAGGTGGTTCTGATCGTGCTGCTGGCCTTCTACCTGCTGTCCACCCTGCTGACCATTTATATGACCGGCATGCTGTTCTGAATCCAGTTTACAGGTTTCCACGCCTTGGCCCCGGACGAGGCGAGCAATGTGATACAAGAAAGGAAGCTTTGCATGAAAGTCAGAAAGGCTGTCATTCCCGCCGCGGGGCTCGGCACCCGCGTTCTGCCCGCCACCAAGGCGATGCCCAAGGAGATGCTGCCGATCGTGGACAAGCCCGCGATCCAGTATATCGTCGAGGAGGCGGTCGCCGCCGGCATCGAGGATATCCTCATCATCACCGGCCGCAACAAGGAGATCCTGGAGGATCACTTTGACCGCAGCCCCGAGCTGGAGGCCCACCTTGAGCGCAGCGGAAAACAGAAGATGCTGGATGAGTGCATTGAGATTGCGAATCTGGCCAACATCACCTATCTGCGCCAGAAGGAGACCAAGGGGCTGGGCCACGCGATCAGCAAGGCCCGCAGCTTCACCGGTGACGAGCCCTTTGTCGTGCTTTACGGCGACGATGTCATCATGGGCGAGGACCCGGTCGCATCCCAGCTGATTCGTGCCTACGAGACCTACGGTAAGCCCTGCGTCGGCATCAAGGAGGTCACGCGGGAGGCGATTGTCAAGTACTCCTCCCTCAAGGTCGACCCTCTGCGGGACAATCTCTATCAGGTCACCGACATGATCGAGAAGCCTGCACCCGGCAAGGAGTTCAGCCTGTTCTCGATCCTCGGCCGCTGTCTGCTGACCCCCGAGATCTATGACATTCTCGACCGTACCGCGCCCGGCGCGGGGGGCGAGATCCAGCTGACCGATGCGATGGCGGTGCTCGCCCGCTCGGGCGGAATGGTAGGCGTCGATTTCACCGGCAAGCGGTATGACATGGGCTCGAAGCTCGGGGTCATGCAGGCGCAGGTGGAAACCGCGCTGCGCCACCCTGAGATCGGTGCTGATTTTCGCGCTTACCTCAAGGAGATCGCAAAAGAGCTGTAAAAGCGAAATTTCCCCATTTCATTTTGGTTTTTTCCCTTGACTTTATTCTCCCCTTCGGGGTATAATAAAGTGCTGCGCGAAATGCGCGGCAATCCTTGCCCCGCAAGGGGCCATAAGTCCAAAAGGAGGTGTACAGAATGAAGAAGTACGAAACCGTTATGGTTTTCTCCACCGCGATCGCCGAGGAGGAGACCAAGGCTCTGGTCGAGAAGTTCACCAATCTGATCGCCAAGAACGGTACTGTCGAATCTGTTGACGAGTGGGGCAAGCGCCGCCTGGCCTATCCCATCAACGACGAGAACGACGGCTACTATGTGCTGGTCAACTACAGCTGCGAGCCGGAGTTCCCGGCTGAGCTGGACCGCGTGCTCAAGATCACCGATGGTGTTCTGCGGTCCCTGATCGTTGCCAAGGACGAGTAAGGAGGAAACACGGTTATGCTGAATGTAGTGGCTTTGCTGGGCCGCCTGACAGCGGACCCCGAACTTCGCAGGACTCCCAGCGGCGTTTCGGTCACCACCTTCACGGTGGCGGTCAACCGCAGCTATGTCAAGCAGGGCGGTGAGCGCCAGACCGACTTCATCGATGTTGTCGCGTGGCGCAATACCGCGGAGTTTATCAGTAAATATTTCCGCAAGGGCCAGATGATCGCCGTTCAGGGCAGCATCCAGACCCGCAGCTATGAGGACAAGCAGGGCAACAAGCGCAAGGCTGTCGAAATTCTGGCGGACAATGTTTATTTCGCGGATTCCAAGGGTTCCTCGCAGGGCGGACAATCTGCCGGCGGCTATACCGTGCCTGACTACTCCGCCCCGGCCGCTGCGCCCGCCGCGCCCTCCTTCTCGCAGGGTTCGGCCGACGATTTTGCTGTCGTGGACGACAACGAGGATCTGCCGTTTTGATCCGCACTTTATAAGGAGGTAAGAACTTTGGAGAGAACCGAACGGCCCGAGAGAACCGGGCGCCCCCAGAGAAGGGGCCGCAAGAAGGTTTGCAGCTTCTGCGTTGATCGCATCGATCAGATCGATTACAAGGATGTTGCGAAGCTTCGCAAATATATTTCCGAGCGTGCTAAGATCATCCCCCGCCGCGTGACCGACACCTGCGCTGAGCATCAGCGTCAGCTGACTGTCGCCATCAAGCGGGCTCGTCATCTGGCCCTGCTCCCCTATGTGAGCGACTAAAGCAAACCAAAAATCCCCGGGAAATCCCGGGGATTTTTTTATTCTATCATTTCCATGCGCGGATGGTGCGGGTGTCCCCCTCCCACCGGCGCAGCAGTTCCACCGACGAAAAGCCCGCCAGTTCCAGCGCCTGCATCTCATGTTCCACCGTCAGCGGGGTATCAAAATGATAAAACGCATCGTCTGCAATTCCCTGTTCGGCCCGCAGCCGCGCAAGCTCTGCAAACAGCCGCGCCTCCTCCTGCTCCGACGGTGCAAAGTAATCGGTCAGAATCAGGTATCCCCCGTCTTTGAGTGCACGGGCCAGCTTTTGATAGAGCGGAATCTTCTTTTCCATCGTGAAATGGTGCAGCGACTCCACCGAGACCGCCGCGTCATACCGCGCCTCGCCCAGCGGCAGCTCGAAGTAAGAGCCTTGAACTGCCGTGATCGCCCGGCCGGCAAATTTTTCCCGCAGCGCGGCAAGCATGCCCGGTGCGAGGTCGATGCAGGTGATCTGCGCGGACGGGTTGCGCGCGAAATAGTAGTTGAGTTCCAGTCCGGTTCCACAGCCGGGGTCAAGCAGCTGCGCCCCCTCCCCTGCCGGCAGACAATCGGCGGTATAGGGGTAAAACTGCGCCGCGCCGGCAATCGCGGTCAGCTGGTGCTCCTCATAGCCCTCGAGCCGGCGGTCAAAGAATTCGCCCATCTGCTCCAGCATACTCTCATCCTTCCTCTCTTTTATCTCTTTCTAAATCCTCCTCATCATACCAGAAATCATCCGCAAAGTCCAACCGGACAAAAACAGGCGACGGGCCGCAGCCTATCGCCTGTTTTTTTATTCTTCTTCGCCCTCCAGCGGCACATCGGTCGGCGGTGCCGGGGTCGGGGTGGGGGGGGGGGTCGGCGTCGGTGTCGGCAGCGGACCCGCCATATAGACGGTGATGGTGTCGGTCTCGGGGTTCATCGTCGAGCCCGGCTCACGGTCTCCGTCCACCGATTGGCCGGGGGTCTTGGTCCCGTCGTTGAGCACCTCGACAAAGTTGATGTTCTCCCGCTTAACGCCAGCTGCGGTGAGGGTCGTGATGACGTCGCCGCTGGTCAGGTTGAGGTACTGGGGAACGGTGATATACTGCGGGCCCTTGCTGACCACCAGATCAATCTTGTGATCGGCCGGAAGGTCCTCGCCCTCGAGCGGGGTCTGGCTGATGACCTTGCCCGCCTCGACATTGCTGGAATAGCTCTCGGTCACATTGAAGATATACTTCTGCTGGTACTCGCTGTTTGCCTGCAGATCGCTGTAAAGCTGACCTTTGAAGTTGGGCACCTTCTCCGCCACGGGGGTCGGTGTCGGGGTTGCCTGCGCCGAGGAGGACTGCGAGGAGGACCCGGACAGCGAGGAAGAGCCGGACAGGTCGGAGGAGGTATTCGCCACCGGCACCATGCCCCGGATCAGCAGCCAGATGATGAGCACAATGACCAGGCCCAGCGCAACACAGCCGCCGATGAGCAGCGGCTTGTTCTCAAGCAGCGAGCCGCCGCCCCGCGCGGGTGCCTTTTTTCTGGCCTGCGGAACCGTTCCCATCACCCTTGTCGCGTCCATCCCGCCGACCGGCTCGCCGACCAGCTCGCTCTGGAACTCCGGGATGGTCTGGATCCGCTGCTTGACGTCGCCCCACATCGCGCGGTCGACCACCTTCGAGATGTGAGAGGGCACCTGCGCGCCGATCTGGCGCAGCGTCGGGCAGCCGTCCATCCGGCCGGCGGTCGAGACCGGCGCGGTGCCGGCCAGCATCTTGTAAAAGACCGCCGCCAGCGAATAGACGTCGGTGTAGGTACCCTGAAACTCGGTGGTGGAGTACTGCTCGGGGGCGGAGTAGCCCTCGTACAGGCAGGGCTTGAGCTCCGAGTTGAGGGAGCGCAGCGCCAGCGTGCCGTAGCCGGTCAAAAAGGAGCGGCCGTCGGGGGTGATGCGGATGTTGTCCGGGCAGACGCCCCGATGGATCATCCCCGCGTCGTGCAGCGAGGTCAGGCCGGCACAGACCGGCTCGAGCAGATCATAGCACCGCTCAAAGGAGAGCAGCTCGGTCTGCCGGTTGAGCCAATCGGTCAGGCTGACGCTCTTGGTATACTCGATCACCGCGTAGACGGTATTGTTCGCCTTGAACAGCGCGAGCGCGCGCGCCAGGCCGCGCTGGTTCTCGAGCGCCATCAGGTTCTTGTACAGGTCGACAAAATCAACCAGCGTGGTCTTGTAGGGCACCTCGCTGCCCGCCTTGACAACGATGGTGCCCTCCTCGTCCCGCTTGGAGCAGAGGGTGACCGGCAGATATTCCTTGATCAGGACCGGCAGCCCGGATTCCCGGTCGATCGCCTCATAGAGGATGCCCTCTCCATCGACATCGAGCACCCGGCCGATGACATATTTCTCGACAAGATAGGTGCCTGCCGGCAGCGTTCCGCCCGGGTTGTCGTTCGGGCAGGGGGTTCCGCAATGCGGGCAGCTGACCTCTGCGGCCGGGAAGGTCTTTTGGCACCCGGCACAGAATTTTTCGTAGCTCATAACTTCAGCCTTTCTGGATCAGGGTTTACTCTCTGACAGGGACCTCAGCGGTCGAGATCCTCCTCGTTCTCGAGGTTGTGCCAGAAGTTCTGCACGTCCTCATCCTCCTCCAGCAGATCGAGCAGCTGGCCCATCCGCTTGAGGTCGTCCGCGTCCGACAGGGTAACGGTGGTCGAGGGCAGGTACTGCACCTCGGCAGAGACAAAGCTGTACCCCTTGCCTTCCAGCGCCTCCCGCACATCGTGCAGGCTGTTGGGATCAGCGGTGATCTGCATGTACTCCTCGCCGACGTCGAAGTCCTCGGCGCCGACCTCAAAGCAATCCTCCATCACCTTGTCCTCATCCAGCCCCTCGGCCTCGAGCAGCAGGATGCCCTTTTTGGTGAAGAGGAAGGAGACGCAGCCGGTAGTTCCCAGGCTTGCGCCGTATTTGTCGAACGCATGGCGCAGGTTCGAGGCGGTGCGGTTGCGGTTGTCGGTCAGGGTCTCGACCATCACCGCGACGCCGGAGGGGCCGTAGCCCTCGTACATGATGCTCTCATAGTTGGTCTTATCGTCGTCGCTGGCCTTCTTGATCGCGCGGTTGATGTTATCGTTGGGCACGTTGTTTGCCTTTGCCTTTGCGATGACGTCCCGCAGCTTGCCGTTGTTGGCAGGGTCGGCGCCGCCGCCCTCCTTGACCGCGACCGCGATCTCACGGGCCATCTTGGTGAAGATGGCGGCCTTCGCGCCGTCGGTCTTCTCCTTCTTCCGCTTGATATTGTTCCACTTCGAATGACCTGACATACAACTCTTCCTTCCGTATTCTTCCCGCCGCAGCGGGGACTTGGCGCCGGGTAAGCCGCCCGGCCGTGGACTCCTCGCTTTGGCGCGGCCCGCCCCTCTGTGTTCGGCTGACAGCGCCTTAACTTTATTAGTGTATCACAAACCAACAATTATTTCAAATTTCTCAGGCCCTTGGGGTAATGATTTTTCATCCGTCCTCCGCTGACCTTGCCCATACCGAGCGGAAAGCCCGAGACGGTCAGCGCCGTCCAGCCCGGCGCAAGCCCCTGGGCGGCAAGTTCCTCCCCCCGCAGCCAGCCGGCGGCGCGGGGATCCTCGGGCGCGAGGTCCAGCCGCCGGGCCGCCAGCGCGCCGCAGGCCATATAGAGGCTGTGCGCCGGCTCAAACCGCGCCTTTCCCCTGCCCTGAATCAGCTCGCCCGCCGTGACCCCGGCGCGCAGCACCCGCAGCCCCTTGGGCAGAAAAACCGGCGCTTTGGGCAACAACACGGCCTTATCCCCGAACAGGGCGAAGGGCGCGTCGGCCAGCGCCGGGAACTGCTCGGCAAAAAACGCCTGCGCCGGTGCGGGCAGCTTCTGGGCGGCCAGCCGCCCCTTTGCGGGATCCTGCGCCGGTGCGTCCCCCGCTTTCCGCAGCCGGGCCATGAACTGGCCCTCGCCGCCGTGAACCGGATAGATCCGGCGCACCTTTTCGGTCTCGATCTCCCCCTCCACGCAGCAGGAGGGGTGCCCCGCGCAGCCGAACGAAACGCCGGGATCCTCGAGCGAAAATTCGGGATGCGCGCGCAAAAACCAGCCGACCGTGCCCTCGTTCTCCTCGGGTGAGAAGGTGCAGGTGGAGTAGACCAGCACCCCGCCCGGACGCAGCGCCGGGGCGATCGCATCCAGCAGGCTGCGCTGGAGTGCGGCACAGCTCTCAACCAGCCTCTGGCTGTGCTGGGCCAGCGCGGCTTCCTCCCGGCGGAACATCCCCTCGCCGCTACAGGGCGCATCGACCAGAATCCGGTCAAACGCTTCGGGAAAGGCGGCGGCCAGCCGCTCGGCGCTCTCGTTTGTGACCACCGCGTTTCGCAACCCGAGCCGCTCGAGGTTGGACAGCAGCGCGGCGCACCGCTTGGCGGTGAATTCGTTTGAGACCAGCAGCCCCTCCCCTGCAAGGGCGGCGGCCAGCTGGGCGGATTTGCCGCCCGGCGCGGCGCACAGGTCGAGCACCCGCTCGCCCGGCTGTACCCCGAGCAGCGGGGCCGGCGCGCTGGCCGACGGCTCCTGTAAATAATAGACCCCCGCGTGGTGGTAGGGATGCAGCCCCGGCCGCGCGTCGGGGTCGGTAAGCCGGAACCCCGCGGCGCAGAAAGGGCTTTTCTCGACCGCAAACGGCGCCATATCCGCAAAGGCGGCGGCGTCCAGCCGCAGCCCGTTGACGGTCAATCCTCTAAAAAGGGGGGCGGACTGCGGAAAATAAGCGGCAAAGCCGCCCTCCAGCAGCCGGTCACACCGATCGACAAAAAATGAGCTGGGCTGCAAACCAGACACCTCTTTCCTCAATTTCCAGTTCCAACCTGCCGCATAAAGACGCAAAGCGGGAAAATACTAAGCGCAGAGAGAACGGCTCCGCGATCCCAACCGACCGGACCGGGCTCTTGACGCCCGGCCTACGGTCAGGCGGATCACCATTCAGGGAAAGGAGGCCGTTTCAACCATGGAGAACAAGATGGAGAACAAGATGCAGAACAAGACCCAGAACAAGACCCAGAATAAGACCCAGAACAGCGTGGGCCACACCACCAGCGGCGCGGGCCGCACCAGCTCCAAGACCCAGAACACCCGCAGCAGCCACGGCGCGAAGAACTGCCGATAAACCGGCATCCACCGCGCGACGCGCTGCGATGCCAAAGAACGCGTCAAAACATCTGCCGCCCAGCCGCAAACCCGGCCGGGCGGCCTTTTTTATTCTGCCGGTCCCTCGCCCAGCCAGAGCGGGGCGAACTGCTGCCAGACCGCGTTGAAGAGGGTCTCGATCCGATCATTGCGCCCGGCGAGGTAAAGATAACCCAATAGGCACTCAAACCCGGTCGAGGCGCGGTACTCCTCGGGCGTCGCGTGTTTGGAGACCGTCGCCTTACTGGCGTTCTTGCCCCGGCGGACGAGATTCTTCTCCTCCTCGGTCAGCATCGGCTCGAGAAACCGCAGCGCCTCGAACTGGCCCTTCGCGCTGACAAATTTTACCGCGCCGCCGTGCAGCCGGCCCGGCTGCAGCCGGGTGCGCTCGACCTCCCGCGCGCGGACCAGCAGTTCATAGACCCCGTCCCCGACAAAGGCGAGGGCCAGAGGGCTTTGCTCCCGCAGGTCGATCTGGTTTTCCGACTCAAACAGCAACCGATTTCCTCCCCTCTGCGCGATCAGAACAGATAGTCGAACTCGTATTCACCGATCCGGACGGTGTCCCCCTCCTTGACCCCGAGTTCGACCAGCTTGTCCAGCACGCCGAGGTCGGCCAGCTGGGTCTGGAAGTACTGCAAGCTCTCGTAGTCCTCGACGTCGCTGCCCTCGAGGATCCGCTCGAGCCAGGGCGCGTCGACGAAGAAGCTGCCGTCCTCCTCCTTTTGCACGGTGAACTCCCGCGCGTCGCGGGGGGCGGGTTTGACGTAATCGGGGGTGAAGACCGCGACCGGGGGCAGCTCGCGCAGCCGCTCGAACACAATGCCGGGCAGCTTTTCCAGCCCCTTGCCGGTGGCGGCGCTGATCGGCAGGAAATCATACCCCTTGTCCCGGACAAACTGCTCGAACGCCGCGACCTGCTCGTCGGTGGCGATGTCGCACTTGTTGCCCAGCACGATCTGGGGCCGCTGGGCCAGCACCGGAGAGAACTGCTCGAGCTCCGCGTTGATCTTCTCAAAGTCGTCCATCGGATCGCGCCCCTCGCAGCCCGAGACGTCGACGACATGCAGCAACAGCCGGCAGCGCTCGACATGGCGCAGGAAATCGTGGCCCAGGCCCACCCCTTCCGACGCGCCCTCGATCAGGCCGGGGATGTCGGCCGCGACAAAGCTGGCCTCCTCCCCCACCCGGACGACCCCGAGCACCGGGGAGAGGGTGGTGAAATGGTAGTTTGCGATCTTCGGCCGGGCCGCCGAGATGCGGGACAGGGTGGTGCTCTTGCCCACGTTCGGGAAGCCGATCAGCCCGACGTCGGCGATCAGCTTGAGCTCGAGCTGCACCGTCAGCTCTTCGCCGGGCAGGCCCGGTTTTGCAAACCGCGGGATCTGCCGGGTGGGGGTGGCGAAGTGCCGGTTGCCCAGGCCGCCGCGCCCGCCCTTTGCGACCACCACCGGCTCGTCGCCCGAGATGTCGGCGATCAGGCCGCCGGTCTCGGCGTCCTTGACCAGGGTGCCGCGGGGGACCCGGATGA
Source organism: uncultured Pygmaiobacter sp. (assembly GCA_944386485.1). Taxonomy (GTDB): domain Bacteria; phylum Bacillota; class Clostridia; order Oscillospirales; family Ruminococcaceae; genus Pygmaiobacter. The sequence goes on from CALXBG010000044.1 coordinate 28,040, forward strand.
TCAGATCCTCCCCCGACTTGCCGTAGCTGTTCGCGCCCCGGCCGTTCTCCCCGTTCTGGGCGGCGTATTTGCGCTTGTACCGAAAATCCATCAGGGTGGACAGGTTCGGGTCGGCGACAAAGAGCACGCTGCCGCCCCGGCCGCCGTCCCCGCCGTCGGGGCCGCCGGCCGCCACATATTTCTCCCGGCGGAAGGAGACCGCACCGTCTCCGCCCTTGCCGGCCTTGATCGTAATTTTAGCCACGTCCACAAACACGGGCCGTCACCTCCGCGATAAAAATGGAAAAGGGGCGAAAACGCAACCGCGTTTTTGCCCCCTTGTTCCGATTGTCTGTTACTGCTTGACGCTGACCCGCTTGCGGTCCTTGCCGAAGCGCTCGAAACGGACAACGCCATCGGTGAGGGCAAACAGGGTATCGTCGCTGCCGTGACCCACATTCTCACCCGGGTGGATATGGGTGCCGCGCTGACGAACCAGAATGTTGCCGGCCAGAACCCGCTGGCCGTCGGCGCGCTTGACGCCGAGACGCTTGGACTCGGAATCGCGGCCGTTTTTGGTGGAGCCTACGCCTTTTTTATGTGCCATGCTGTGTACACCTCCTGTTTAACCGATGATCTCGGTGATGGTGACCTTGGTGAAGGGCTGACGATGGCCGATCTTCCGCATGCTGCCCTTCTTGGGACGATAGCGCAGCACATGCAGCTTCTTGCCCTTGCCCTGCTTGTCGACGGTGCCCTTGACGCTGGCGCCGGCAACCACGGGGGTGCCGAACTTGACAGCGCCCTCCTCGCCGACTGCGAGGATCTGGTCGAAGACGACCTCCGCGCCGGCCTCGGCGGGGAGCTTCTCGACATAGATTACATCGCCCTTCTGGCGGCGGGACTGCTTACCGCGGGTAACGATCACTGCGTACATCTGGATAACCTCTTTTTATTCAGTCTCGCTGTTTCGGGCGGGTCAAAAACCACTTACAAGGAGCCCTGCACATGCGGCTTAAATACTATACCATACCGGGAAACAAAATGTCAAGATAAACTGCGTTTTTGGCCCAATAATCCGGGTTTTGGCCCCTTTTTTGCAGTTTAACGCCCCTTTTGTGCCGCTTTGATGGTATTGACCATCAGCATCGCCCTGGTCATCAGCCCGACCCCGCCGGGCACCGGGGTGATCCATCCCGCCTTTGTGGCGAGCGCCGCCTCATCGACGTCCCCGTGCAGCTTGCCGTCCGGGCCGCGGTTGATGCCCACGTCGATGACCGTCGCCCCGTCCTTGACCATCCCGGCGCCGACAAACCGGTCGCGGCCGATCGCGGCGACCAGAATATCCGCCTCGCTGGCGATCTTTGCAAGGTTTTCGGTCTTCGAGTGGCAGACGGTGACCGTCGCGTTCTCCCGCAGCAGCAGCAGCGCCATCGGCTTGCCGACGATGTTGCTGCGCCCGAGCACCACCGCCCGCTTGCCGGCGATCGGGGTACCCGACGCCCGCAGCAGCTCGATGCAGCCGGCCGGGGTGCAGGGCAGAAAACAGTCCTCTCCGATCAGCATCCGGCCGACGTTGATCGGGGTAAAGCCGTCGACATCCTTTTCGGGGCTGATCGCCTCGATAACCCGCTGCTCGTCGATCTGGGGCGGCAGCGGCAGCTGAACCAGAATCCCGTGAACCCCACTGTCGGCGTTGCGCCGGGCGATCTCAGCGAGCAGCGCCGCCTCGCTGGTGTCGGCGGGCAGCCGCAGCAGCTCGCTCTCGATGCCGCACTCCGCGCAGTCCCGCTGTTTGCCCCGGACATAGACCTCGCTGGCCGGATCCTCCCCGACCAGAATCACAGAGAGCTTCGGGACAACGCCCTGCCGGCGCAGCTCCTCGGCCTGCCGGGCCGCATCCGCCTTGATCCTTGCCGCGAGGGCCTTTGCGTCAATTCGCTCCATCCTGTTTCTCCTCCTCGTTGTCTGAAGGCTGCTCCGCTTCGCTGTCAGAGGGCGATTCCTGCGCTCCCTCTGCGGCCGGCTGCGCTGTGACCCAGCCCAGCTCCGGCTCGCCCCTGTGGCGCAGGCGCATCACCACGAGGGCGATGAGCGCGGCGACGCAGGACACCCCGGCCAGCAGCTGGCTCGCCCGCAGGCTGCCCACGAGGTACAGGCTGTCGGTGCGAAGCCCCTCGATCCAGAAGCGGCCCAGGCCGTACCAGAAGACATAGAGCAGCAGCACCTCGCCGTTGAACCGGCGGTGCTTGAAGTAGAGCGCCAGCGCGATGAACCCGACCAGGCACCAGAGCGATTCATACAGGAAGGTCGGATGGACCGGCGCGAGGGGGTCGACGGTGATCCCCTGGGCGGCCAGCTCCTGCTGTACGCCGGCGAGATAGCTGGTCGTCCGCTCGCTGATCATCCCCCAGGGCGCGTCGGTGTTGGTGCCGAACGCCTCCTGGTTGACGAAGTTGCCCCAGCGGCCCACCGCCTGCCCGATCAGAAAGCCGACGGCGGTCAGATCGAACATCGGCAGCAGCGGCACCTTGCGCCAGCGGCAGGCAAGGCCGCCGAAGACAAAGGCGCCGAGCACCGCGCCGTAGATCGCGATGCCGCCGTCCCGGATGTCCAGCATCTGCCAGACGGAGTCGTATTCAAACGGGGCCATCGCGACATAGTAGGCGCGGGCGCAGACGATCGCCATCACCGCGCCGATGAAGATCACGTCGATCATCCGGTCGACGTCGATGCCGATCTTCGGCGCGATCCGAAAGGCCCACAGCAGCGCCAGCAGCATGCCGGTGCCGATCAGGATGCCGTACCAGTAGATGTTGAAGCCGCCGATCGAAAAGGCGACCCGGTTGACCTCGAGCGAGATCCCAAGGCCGGGGAACTGTACCAGATTTGTCATGCTTCTCCCTCGCTTTTTTCGCAGCCGCAGCCGCCGTTGTCCTCGCTCTGCGCCGGGCGCAGCAGCACGGTGGCGCTGCGGCCCTCATCGAGCAGCTCTTTTAGCGCCCCCTCGAGATCCTCCACCGTCAGGGTGGCCAGCAGCTCGAGCTCGGCGAAGAGATCCTCGCCCCGCAGCGCGAGGGAGGCCAGCGCCCCCGCGACCGATTCGGCGCTCTCAAACCCGCCGACCGCCTCGCCGTAGAGCAGGTTGCGGCAGAGCTCGAAGTCCTCCTGCCGGATGCCCTCCCGCCGCAACCGGGCGATCTCGTCGAGCAGCGCCGCGCGCACCGCCCCGGGGTCCCGCGTCTCGCCCGAGAAGAGGATGCAGAAGTACCCCTCGCCGATGAAGACGTCGGTGGAAAAGCCGCTGTTGACCAGCCCCTCGTCGTACAGGCGGCGGTAGAGCGGGGTGATGTCCCCGATCAGCAGCTCGCCCAGCAGGTCGGCCATGATCTCCCAGCGCAGCCGCTCGGCGGCCGGGCGGGGCCGTTCCTTGAAGCCGAGGCCGAGCACCGGGCGGGAGACGGCCATCTCGACCGTCGCGCCGCGCTCCCGGATCTGCTCCGGCTCGCTCGCCGGCAGTTTCTGCACCGCGGCGCCGCCCTGCGGCAGGTCGGCCCGGCCGAGCGCCGCGAGCACCTGGTCGCGGGTGATGTTGCCCGCCACCGCGAGCACCATATTCGAGGGGTTGTAGAAGGCCCGTGTACAGGTGTAGAGCAGCTGCGGGGTGATCTTTGCGATCGACTCGACGCTGCCGGCAATATCCTGCTTGAGCGGGCAGTTGAAGTACAGGCAGTCAAAGACCGAGAACATCAGCCGCCAGTCGGGCGAGTCCTCGTACATCCGGATCTCCTGTCCGATGATCCCCTGTTCCTTGGCGACCGTCGCCTCGGTAAACCAGGGGTGGGAGACGGTGTCCAGCAGGATATCCAGCGACTCGTCCACCCGGTCGGACGCGCCGAAGACGTAGCAGGTGCGCTCAAAGCCGGTATAGGCGTTGGCGTTTGCACCGGTCTCGGCGTACCGGTCAAAGGCGTCCCCCTCCTCGCTCTCGAACATCTTGTGCTCGAGGAAGTGGGCCACCCCGGCGGGCAGCGAGATTTCCTCGCCGTCGAGGACAAACCGCTGGTCGACCGAGCCGAAGGCGGTGGCATAGGCGGCATTGGCGGTGCGGTAGCCCTTCATCGGGGCGACGAGCACCGTCAGCCCGTTTGAGAGCCGGATCTTTTCATAGGCGAAATCCACCCGCTCGGAGCGGATGATCTCATCGCTGACCGGTTCATACTTCATCTGGATTCCCCCTTCCCTCGAGCAGATAGGAGACCGACAGGCTGAAGAGCGAGAGCACCGCGCGGATCTCCTGCGCGCCGGTCGCCTCGATCGCCCCGGCGACCTCCTGCGGGGTCTTGAAGGTGCCGCGCAGAATCTCCCGGAACGCCCAGGCCTCGATCGAGGAGAGGCTGTCCCCCACCGAGCCCAGCGCGCCGAGGTAGGAGGTCTTGGCCTCCCGCAGCTCCTGCTCGCTGATCGGGCCGCCGGCGAGGTCGGCAAGCTCCTTGAGGATCGCCTGCTGGGCCCGCTGGGCATTCTTCGGCTCGATGCCGCTGTCGATGCAGAGGGCGCCCGTCAGCTGGGAATAGCTGCAAGCGCAGTAATAGCACAGGCTCTGCCGCTCCCGCACGTTGCGGAACAGCCGCGAGGAGGGCAATCCCCCGAGCAGAGCGCCGGCAAGCCGCATCCAGTCGAGCTCCTGCCCGCTCAGCGGCCGCCCTGTGGTGAACATCAGGCAGAGCTTGCCCTGCACCGCGTCCACCGGTTCGCGGTAGGTCTCGGCCGGCCGCGGCGGCATTGCGACGGCGGGCCGCATCGCGGCGGGCGCGCGCTCGATCTTGTCCAGATGCTCCAGCAGCCGCGCTTCGACCTGCTGCGGGTCGGCCCCCAGCACCAGCACCTCGATGCGGGCGGTGCGGACCATCTCGTCATAGGCCGCGGCCAGCGCCCGGCCGTCGATCCGGTCGAGGTCGCCGAGGTAGCCGTTGCGCTCGATGCCGGCCGCGGCGTCGCCGAAGAACCTTCTGCGCGCCTGCTGGACGCAGTAAGCCCGTTTGTTGTTGATCTCGCCCTCGAGCTGCTCGCGCAGCTTCTGCCGCTCGATTTCGACCTGTGCGGGGTCAAAGCTGCCCTGCTCGATGCAGGGCTCGAACGCGGTGCCGAACAGGATGTCGGCGTACTCGGCCGAGAGCGGCTCGCCGGCCAGCGCGTACTGGTCCCGGATGCCGCAGACGCTGATGGTGACCACCCGGTTTTCCCCCTGCACCGAGCTGTCCGCCGACAGCGCCGCCCCATAGAGCGCGGCGAGCTTGCGGGAAAGCCGGGTCATATCCGGGCAGCCGGCATAGCACCTCTCGAGCAGGTTGGGCAGCAGCGCAAAGGCGGTCGCCGTCTCCCGTTTTGAGGGCAGAATGAAGTTGATGGTAATCCGGCTGGTCTTGAACTGCTCTGCCGGCAGAGCTGTGAGCGCGGCGCCGCCGCGCAGCTCCCTGCGCTGCATCACAGGGTCATCTCCCCCTTCGTCCTGACAAATGCCACCGTCTTCTTCCGCCGGCGGCGATTTTTTTATTATAGCCGATTTTTTTCGTTTGCACAATTGCACAATCGCGCCGACCGCAAAGAGGAGGGAGAAAGAGGGAGAAGATGATTCTTTTCTTTTTCCTTCTCCTTCTCCTTCTTCTTTTCCTTTTCCTTGGGGGGCGTTCGGGGGGCGTTTGCTTTCCCTCGCCCCCGTTCGCACCCGATCGCTTAAAGATCAGAGGGTTTCGAGATACTCCTCAAGGCACAGCCCGCTGGCCTTGATCTTCTTCGCGTTCTCCACCCCGACATACCGGTAATGCCAGGGCTCCCAGATGATGCCGGTGACCTCCTCCTTCTCCTTGGGGTAGCGCAGGATGAAGCCGTAGTCGGCCGCGTGCTCGAGCAGCCATTTGGCCTCGTCGGTCTCACCGTACCCGTCGTCGAGCATCTGATAATCCACCGCCACAATGTCCGCCGCAAGGCCGCTCGAGTGCTCGCTGCAGCCGTGCGGGGTGCGGATGGTCGAGGTGATCTCGTAGGCCTCCTCCTCGCTGTACCCCTGGGCGATATAGTCATTCAGCATCTCGTTAAAGAGCTCGTCCTGCCGCTCGACGCTGCGGTAGGCCGAACAGACCATCAGCTGCAGGCCGGTGGCGTTGCCGTCGGCGAGCATTTTCTCAAGCTGGCCGATCGCCCGCGCGTCAAACTCAAGGCCATTGGGCAGCGCCGCGGTCTCGACGGTAAAGCCCTCGGGCAGCGGGTTGTCGTGATTGACCAGCCGCAGCAGCCAGACGTCGTCCCCGCTCAAGACCGTCTTTGCGGTGGAGGAGCTCTCCGGCTGGGAAGAGAGGCCGCCGGTTGTGCTCTCATCCTGCACACCCTGCGAAACGCTCTGGGAACTGTTCTGCAACGGCGCGCTGCTCGCCGGCGCAGCGCCGCCGCTCAGCAGCCCAGAGCCCCAGAGGATCAGCGCCACCAGTGCGAGCAGCATGACAAGAACGGTGATCCGCCGCCGGCGCAGCTGACGGCGACGCTGGGCCTGTCTGCGGCGGCGCTGCTGCGGGGTCAAGGGCGCCCGCCCGGGCTGCGGGCTGCGCCGCGGCGGGTTTGCGCGCGGCGCTGGCGTCGGTGTATTCAAAATCAATCGCCCCCAAACTTTGCATATCCGCCCCCTATTATAGCTTCGGACAACCGCGGATGCAAACCGCTTCCCGCCGGCAAACGGTGAATATTCCGTAACATTTATGAGAACACTTGGGTTATCCCCCTTGAAAAAACAGCCGGTTTGCGGTAGGATAGAATGGTAAATTTTGTGTTTTTTGAGAAAGGATTTTTTGCTATGAAAAAGATCTTCGCTCTGGTGCTTGCGCTCTGCTCTGCCCTCACCCTGCTCGTCGGCTGCGGCGGCGGCGAGGAGTCCAAACAGTACAATCTGGACGACCTGATGAACGCCATCGAGGCGGTCGCGCCGGTCAATGTGCCGGCAGATATGGACGATGCCTACCTGACCGGCATGTACGGCATCGACATGGCCGATGTCGAGGAGTACAAGGGCAAATACACCAACGTCAGCCTTTCGACCGACGAGATCCTGATCATCAAGGCGGCCAAGGGCAAGGCGGACACCATCAAGGAGGCCTTTGAGGCGCGCCGCACCGCGAAGTACGACCAGGCGGTGATGTACGACGACACGCAGGCGCAGAAGGCGGAGAACGGCCGGATCGTGGTCAAGGGCGACTATGTGATTTTTGTCGTCGCCGGCGATGAGACCCGGATCGAGAACGGCGAGGTGGACGCGGTCTATCAGGAGATCGACGAGGCGCTGGACAAGGCGCTTGCCTGATTTGAAATTCCCTCTTGCCTGCCGATTTTATCTGCGTTATACTGATTCCAGAGGGGGCCGGCGTCACGGTGCGCCGGCCCTTTTTCTGTTCTGACAAATACGCGGACGGCGGTCCGCTTTGGTAGGTGATTTGTATTGGTTTTCAGCAGTTTGCTGTTCATTTTCCGGTTTCTTCCCATCGCGCTGGCGCTCTACTATCTCGCGCCGGCGCGGCTGAAGAATCTGACGCTGTTCCTCGTCAGCCTGTTCTTCTATTCCTGGGGCGAAGTGCGCTATTTCCCGGTCATGGCATCCTGCATCCTCGGCAACTATCTGCTGGCCCTCTGGCTGGGGCGGCTGCGGGCCGGCAGCCGGCTGCGGCGGGCGGTGCTGGTGCTGGTGGTCGTCTTCAACATCGGGATGCTCTTTTTCTTCAAGTATACCGACTTTTTCATCACCAACATCAACGCGCTGACCGGCGGTTCGATCCCACTGCTGAACCTGACGCTGCCGCTGGGCATCAGCTTTTACACCTTCCAGACAATGAGCTATACCCTCGACGTCTACAAGGGCACGGTGGCCCCTGAGCGCAACATCATCGACCTTGGCGCCTATGTCGTCATGTTCCCCCAACTGATCGCCGGGCCGATCGTGCTGTACAAGGACGTCGCCGCACAGCTCAAGGTCAAGCGCGGGCGGTACAAGCTGGCCGAAATCGACGAAGGCATTGGGCTGTTCATCCTCGGCCTGGGCAAAAAGGTGCTGCTGGCCAACAACATCGGCGCGCTGTGGGAGGAGATCAAATCGCTGGGCTATGCCGAGGTCTCGACCCCGCTGGCCTGGCTGGGCCTGGTCGCCTTCACCTTGCAGATCTACTTTGACTTTTCCGGCTATTCGACGATGGCCATCGGCCTTGGCAAGATGCTGGGCTTCAACTTCCCCGAGAACTTCAACCTGCCCTACATCAGCCGCAGCATCACCGAGTTCTGGCGGCGCTGGCACATGA
>CALXBG010000045.1 GCA_944386485.1 uncultured Pygmaiobacter sp.
AGCGCGGCGAGCCGCGTCCCCGTCCCCCGTTCCCGGCCGTCAAGGGCCTGTTCGCCAAGCCCACGATCCTGAACAACGTCGAGACGTACGCCAACGTCCCGCAGATCATCCTCAAGGGCGCGGACTGGTTCGCGTCCATGGGCACCGAGAAGAGCAAGGGCACGAAGGTGTTTTTTTTTTTTAATGATACGGCGACCACCGAGATCTACACTCTTTCCCTACACGACGCTCTTCCGATCTGACGGCGCTGATGACCTCCATCGAAGGCCACCGCGGCGAGCCCCGCCCCCGTCCGCCCTTCCCGGCGGTCAAGGGCCTGTTCGCCAGCCCGACCATCCTCAACACCGTCGAGACCTACGCCAACATCCCGCAGATCATCCTCAACGGCCCCGAATGGTTCGCCTCGATGGGCACCGAGAAGAGCAAGGGCACCAAGGTCTTCGCGCTGGGCGGCAAGATCCACAACACCGGCCTGGTCGAGGTCCCGATGGGCACCACCCTGCGGGAGATCGTCGAGGAGATCGGCGGCGGGATCCCGAACGGCAAGAAGTTCAAGGCGGCCCAGACCGGCGGCCCCTCCGGCGGCTGCATCCCCGCCTCGCTGATCGACACCCCCATCGACTATGACAACCTGCTGGCCATCGGCACCATGATGGGCTCGGGCGGCCTGATCGTCATGGACGAGGACACCTGCATGGTGGACATCGCCAAGTTCTTCCTCGAGTTCACCGTCGACGAGTCCTGCGGCAAGTGCGCGCCCTGCCGGATCGGCACCCGCCGCCTGCTCGAGCTGCTCGAGAAGATCACCGACGGCCGCGGCGAGATGGAGGATCTGGACAAGATCGAGGAGCTGGCGACCTTCATCAAGGAGAATTCGCTGTGCGGCCTCGGCCAGACCGCCCCGAACCCCGTCCTCTCGACGCTGCGGTATTTCCGCGACGAGTACATCGCCCACATCAAGGACAAGCGGTGCCCCGCCGGGGTCTGCAAGAAGCTGCTGCAGTACAAGATCGACCCGGTCAAGTGCAAGGGCTGCACCCTCTGCGCCCACACCTGCCCCGCCGGCGCGATCAAGGGCAGCGTGAAGAACCCGCACGTCATCGACCCGTCCAAGTGCATCAAGTGCGGCGCCTGCATGGAGAAGTGCAAGTTCGGCGCGATTTCCAAAGGTTAAGAGAGGGAGTGAACAAGAGTGGATACTGTAAACATCAAGATCAATAATGTCGCTTACACGGTCAAGGCCGGCTCGACCATCCTCGAGGCCTGCCGCGAGGTGGGCATCGACATCCCGACCCTCTGCTACCTCAAGGGGATCAACGAGATCGGCGCCTGCCGCATCTGCATGGTCGAGGTCAAGGGCGCCAAGGGCATGGTCACCGCCTGCGTCTATCCGGTCAGCGAGGGGATGGAGATCTTCACCAACACCCCGAAGGTCTTCGCTGCCCGCAAGACCAACCTCGAGCTGGTGCTCTCGACCCACAACAAGGACTGCCTGGCCTGTGTCCGCAACGGCAGCTGCGAGCTGCAGGCGCTCAGCCAGCGGTACGGGGTGGATAACTCGAGCCGGTTCGCCGGCGAGATGCCGGTCTCCGAGATCGACGATTCGGCCCCCCATCTGATCCGGGACAATTCCAAGTGCATCCTCTGCCGCCGCTGCGTCGCGGTCTGCAAGAACCTGCAGCACGTCGGGGTCATCGGCCCCAACCAGCGCGGCTTCAAGACCCACATCGGCTCGGCCTTCGAGGTCAGCCTCGCCGAGACCAGCTGCGTACACTGCGGCCAGTGCATCGTCGCCTGCCCGACCGGCGCGCTGCATGAGAAGGACGACACCGACAAGGTCTGGGCCGCCCTCGCGGATCCCACCAAGCATGTCGTGGTCCAGCCCGCGCCCAGCGTGCGCGCCACCCTGGGCGAGTGCGTCGGCGGCCCCGTCGGCACCAACGTCGAGGGCAAGATGGTCGCGGCGCTGCGCCGGCTCGGCTTTGACAAGGTCTTCGACACCGACTTTGCCGCCGACCTGACCATCATGGAGGAGGCCCACGAGTTCCTCGAGTGGGTCAGGAACGGCGGCAAGCTGCCGCTCATCACCTCCTGCAGCCCCGGCTGGGTCAAGTTCTGCGAGTACTATCATCCCGACTTCCTGGCCAACCTCTCCAGCTGCAAGTCGCCCCAGCAGATGTTCGGCGCCGTCGTCAAGAGCTACTACGCCGAGAAGGCCGGCATCGACCCCGCCGACATCGTCTGCGTCTCGGTGATGCCCTGCACCGCCAAGAAGTTCGAGATCACCCGTGAGGACGAGGACGCCAACGGCATGCCGGACGTCGATATCTCGATCACCACCCGCGAGCTCGCGCGGATGATCGACCGCGCCGGCATCACCTGGGCGAACCTGCCCGATGAGAAGTTCGACCCGCTGATGGGCGAGTCGACCGGCGCGGGCACCATCTTCGGCGCGACCGGCGGCGTCATGGAGGCCGCGCTGCGTACCGCCGTCGAGACCCTCACCGGCGAGGAGCTCAAACAGGTCGAGTTCCATGAGGTGCGCGGCACCGCCGGCATCAAGGAGGCCAGCTACGAGGTCGCCGGCATGACGGTCAACGTCTGCGTCGCCAGCGGTCTTGAGAACGCGCATCAGGTGCTGCGGAGCATCGAGCGGGGCGAGAAGAACTACCACTTCATCGAGTTCATGGCCTGCCCCGGCGGCTGCGTCAACGGCGGCGGCCAGCCCTACCAGCCGGCGAGCGTTCGCAACTTCGTCGACCTCAAGGGGCTGCGCGCCAAGGCGCTCTACTCCGAGGACGAGCGGCAGACCTACCGCAAGAGCCACGACAACCCCGAGATCATCCAGCTCTACAAGGACTACCTCGGCGAGCCGGGCAGCGAGAAGGCGCACCACCTGCTCCACACCAGCTACGTCAAGCGGGAGATCCTCTACTAAGAGGAAGACCCCGGGGGTTTGCACCCCCGGCGCCCCCGATACGAAAAAAGGACGGACTCAAAAGAGTCCGTCCTTTTTTGTGCCGCCCCGGTGCGCTGCGCGTTTCTTGCGGCAAAAAGAAAGGTACCAATGTAGCCTTGTACAGGCAAATGCGAAGCAAGCTTAAAAGCGACGCCTTCGGTGAGAATATCTTTTAGAGTTAAGAATGGCTGAAAAAGCCTGATTTGCTTCTCTTCTCGCCTGTTCATCAAGCTTTTTTTGCTGTTCCTGTCGAGCGATGTTCTGTAGTTTTTTCGTCTTGTCAAAAATTTCCCGAATAGAAAGAATTGTATTGTCGGTGATGCATCCGTATTCCCGCAAAAAATTTTCTCGCAGGAGATGTTGACAGGTGTAATGTGGGGTGATGAACTTCTGATTCATCTCTTTTACAGCAATAAGCACCCGTTTGTCGTCGCAGAGATCGAGTGGCGTTTCGAGAAAAATGGTGATTCCCGGATAACAGGTCCGATTGATATTGGCAAAATTGGAAAAGGTATAGTTTACCTTTTTCCATGTAAGTTCGTGAAATTCATCGGGTTCATTTAATTTGCCCGCCGCATCAAATACCCAGACCAGTTGATATCCACAGCCGGTGTAGAACAGGCAGCGGCGTTCAAAATCTTCCTGCGAGATGTGACTGTGCTGAAATTCAATAACCAATTTGTATTCTTGAATGCAAACATCTGCCCGATGGCGTTCGCCATCCTTTTCCAAAACAACTTCTCTGGTATGGACCGGGAACTGCGCCTGCCAGTCAAGGTGCCATTCACTCATGTCGCCCCAGTCGGTACAGTCGGAACCGCGGGGGTGCGCAAAATGTGCTGCGCGGTTTTTCTCCTTTTTTTTGAGAATCAGCTTTTCACCGCAAAGAGCACAGAAGTAATTTTGGCCGGGCTGTGTATCCGAAATAGGAACCCGATGCCCGGATTCGTCCAACGCAACAAACATGATACGCCCCTCCTTTTTCTCGCAATAAAATCACACCGTCACCGTGTGCCGGTCGGCGAGGGCGGCGGCGACCAGCGGGGCGTACCGGCGGGCGAGGGCCTGTTCCGCCTCCCCCCAGCGGCAGCTGCCCTGTGCGGTCAGCTGGGCCAGCCGGGTGCGGGCGGCCGAGATCGAGACGAAAAACCAGTCGGCCAGCTGCTCGGCGGCCGGTCGGCTGCCCTGCCGCCAGAACTCGCAGAGCGCCGGTGCGGGCAGCAGCAGCGCCGAGGCGAACCGGTCGGCCTCCCGCTCCTGCTGCGGGCCGTCGGTCTCGTGCTCCAGCAGGATATGCCCCAGCTCATGCGCCTGGGTGAATCGCCGCCGCCGCGCGCCCGCCGCGCCGGTGTCATCGGTCAGCACGAGGTACAGGTCCTCGATCCGCAGCGTGCAGCCGTCGGGCAGCGGCCCGCCCTCGGTCAGCGCGTACCGCGACTGTCCGGTCCGCGCGCAGTAGCCCGCCCAGCTGTCGAACAGGATCCGGCGCCCGGTCTCAAGCTTCCTCGGCTCGGTCGCGAGCGCGGTGATCGGGCTTTGCAGCAGCAGCGCGGTCGCCGCCCGCTCGCACCGGTCCTGCCAGCTCATCCCTTTTTCCCCTGCTGAAGTTCCAGCGCCTTGAGGTAGACGTCCACCGTGCCCTCAAAGTTGTTCAGCAGCAGCTCGTACTGCGCCTCGGGCAGCCCCGCCGCCCGCCGGGCCACCATCCGCACCCGGCGGGCTTTGCTGTCCTCCTCCGGCAGACGCCGCAGCCCCAGCAGCTCATCGACATCCACCTCGAAAAACCGCGCGATCTTCTCCAGCAGGTCGAGCCCCGGCTCCCGCTCCCCCCGCTCGTACATATTGACGCTGCTCTTTGAGATCCCCAGCGCGTCCGCCAGCTCCTGCTGGGTCATCTGCCGGTCCCCCCGCAGCTGCCGCAATCTCCGGTAAAATTCTGACATCTTTCCTTCCTCCCCGCCGTTGTTGGCAACATAATAACACAGATAGTGCTTGAAGTCAAGCAGATAAAAGCACAAAAAGTGCATGAAAAGAAGAGGAAAATTTTGGGCTGTTTTGCCATTGTATTACGGGTCGTCACCCGTCATAATAAAGTCACGAAATGTGCTCGATTGGTGAATAAAGTGCAGAGAAAAGGGTATTTATCGACATTTTAAGCACAAATAGTGCTTAAAAGAGAGGGAGAGCGAATGGGGCTGACGGGGTATGACGCGGGGCTTGCGGCCCCGGTGGAGCCGCAGCGGTGCCCGATCTGCGGGGCGTGGCTGGACAGCGGGGATGATTTTCTGATGGTGGATGCGGCGGGGTGGGCTGCGGGGTGCAGCCGGTGTCTGCGGCGGGGCTGGGCGCAGGAGTACGCGGCCCGGCACCCCCGCCCGGGGTAAGACCCCGAGGGTTGGCACCCCCGGCGCCCCCGACACCCACCCGGCCATCCCGGCCGCGCCGCGGGCCGGGACAGCCGGGCGGCGCAGGGATGGGCGGGTGCGCGCCGGGGGCTGGCGTGGTAAGGGCTTGGCGGTCTGATCGGGCTCTGTGTGGCCGGGTGACGGGCTGCGCCCTCCCCGGCGGCGGGATGGGCTTGTAATGGAGCCAAGGGGGCCGGGTGCGGGGGATAACGGGAAAAGGGAGGAAGAAGCAGATGGGCAGGGCGTATTTCAATGCGTATCACAGCACGCTGCGGGCGATCGAGCCGCTGGACGATGCGGAGCGGGGGCGGCTGTTCACCGCGCTGCTGGAGTACAGCGCGAGCGGAGAGGAACGGGAGCTGCCGGGCAACGAGCGGTTTTTGTTTCCGGCGCTGCGGGAGCAGATCGACCGGGACCGGGCGCGGTATGAGGAGAAATGCGAGACCAACCGGCGCAACGGTGCGCTGGGGGGTGCGAAACGGAAAGCGAACGCCCCCCAAACGCCCCCCAAGGAGAAGGAGAAGGAGAAGGAAAAGGAGAAGGAAAAGGAGAAGGAAAACGTCTCCCCCCCTGGGGGGAAGGCGGTGGCCTTTTACCGGGAAAATTTCGGGCAGGGCGGCCGGTATCTCGAGCAGAAGATCGCCGAGCGGGCGGCCGAGGTCGGGGAGGAGCAGGTGATCGCTGCGCTGCGTGAGGCGGCCCGGTCGGGTGCGAAAAGCCCCTGGCGGTACGCCGAGGCGGTGATCGCCCGCGCCGGGCGGCAGGGCGAACGAAGCTACGGCGGCGCGGCGCGTCAGGACCTGATCGCCGATTTCCCCGACCGGACGCCGACCTTTTCGGTCCGCAAACGCGGCAAGCCCCCGCCCTGACCGGAAGACCCCGGGGGACACGTCCCCCGGTACCCCCGACACCCGCCCGGCCGCCCCCCGGCCGCGGTGCGGGCCGGGGCGGCCGGGCGGCGCAGGGATGAGCGGGAGCGGGCGGTTTGACCGGGCTTTGTGCGATCTTGGGACGGTGCTCTTTGCCCCTGCGCCGGGTGGCCCCGGCGGGGCGCGGGTGTGGGTCCGACCTGTCTGGCTTTGCCCGGCGGCGGGGACGGGGCCGAAAGCGAAGGGTGTGCGGCCGGGGCGGCGCGGCGCGCGGCGGGGTCAAGGGGCGAGAGCCCCTTGGTTGGCAGGAGGAAGAGGACAGGAGGTGCGCGGATGTTGTTTGACGAGATCGCGGCGGTATTCAACCAGGAATCCCACCGGGCGATGGCCCGGCGGACCGGGCTGAGCCGGGGAAAGGTGGAGAGCTTACAGCACGGGTGTTCGTTTGTGCTGGACCCGGAGTTTCTCGCGGCGCTGGGGCGGCTGGGGTACGAGTTGCGGCTGGCGCGGCGGGGGACGGGGCGAAAAATGTCCGGAAATCCGGGCAGGGGGCGTGATAGAGTGAAAACAGAGAGAGGGAGGGATGCGGGATGCCGCGGCGAAAGCATCGAAGGCCGGTGGCGGGCTGCCGGCGGATCGACCGGAAAAACGGGATCGTCGTCTGCCGGCGCTGCCGGTACTACCGGCCGCTGAACGAGGCGCTGGCGCTGGGGTACGCCTGCCATTACAGCCTGGACACCGGGCAGCTGCGGGGGATGCGGCCGGTCGACTGTTACCGCAAGCCGAACAGCTGTTACCGGCCCTGGTTCCCCGATCCGGAGGTGAGCGGATGAGCGGGCGCAGGACGGCGCGGGAGCGCGCGGAGGCGGCGGCGATCAAGGCGCTGCTGGCGATCCTCGAGGACGAGGGCGCCGGCTGCGGCCAGAAGCTGGACGCGGCGAAGATCCTGCTGTCGGCCGCGCCGAAGACCGCCGAGACCGCGCCGGTGCGGGTGGTGCTGCCCGAGGGCGCGAAGGAGCTGATGGGATGAGCGGGACGAAACGGTTTTCCGCGCGCCGGGCCGAGCGGGTCTGGCGGATGGGGGAACCGAACCCGAAGCAGCGGGCCTTCTTTCTCGCCCGCAGCCGGTTCGTCGCCTACGGCGGCGCGCGGGGCGGGGGCAAGAGCTGGGCGGTACGGAAAAAGGCGGCGGGGCTGGCCCTCCGGTATCCGGGGATCCGGATTCTGATTCTGCGGCGCAGCTTTCCCGAGCTGCGGGAGAACCACATCCTGCCGATGCGGGCGGATCTGGCCGGGATCGCCCTGTACAAGGAGAGCGACAAGAGCTTCCTCTTTCCGACCGGCAGCCGGATCCTCTTCGGCTACTGCGACGCCGAGAGCGACGTGCTGCGCTACCAGGGGCAGGAGTACGACGTCATCTTTCTGGACGAGGCGACCCAGTTCACCGAGTTCCAGTTCCTCACCCTGACCGCCTGTCTGCGGGGGGCGAACGCGCTGCCAAAGCGGTTTTATCTCACCTGCAATCCCGGCGGGGTGGGGCACGAGTGGGTCAAGCGGCTGTTTGTCGAGAGGCGGTACCGCGGGGCCGAGCGGGCGGAGGACTACACCTTCATCCCGGCGACCGTCTACGACAACACCGCGCTGCTCGCGCAGGACAAGGGGTATCTCCAGATGCTCCAAAACCTGCCCGAGCCCCAGCGCCGGGCCTGGCTGGACGGCTGCTGGGATCTGCTGGAGGGCCGGTTCTTCGAGGAGTTCGACCGGTCGGTGCATGTCCGCGCCCCCTTTGCGATTCCCGCCCATTGGCGGCGGTATGTCAGCATCGACTACGGCATGGACATGCTGGCGGCCTACTGGTTCGCGGTCGACGAGCGGGGCCGGGCGGTGGTCTACCGGGAGCTCTGCGAGGGGCGGGACAACGGCAAGGGCGAGGGCGGCAGAGGGCATATCATCAGCGCGGCGGCGGCGCGGCTGCTGGAGGAGAACCGGGGCGAGCGGGTCGAGGCCTGGCTCGCGCCGCCCGATCTCTGGAACCGGCGGCAGGAGACCGGGCGCAGCGCGGCGGAGCTCTTCGCCGAGCAGGGGATCCCGCTGACCCGCACCGGCAACGAGCGGGTCGCGGGCTGGCTGGCGGTGCGGGAATGGCTCGCCCCCCGCCCCGACGAGGACGGCGCGATGCGGCCCCGGCTGACCGTCTTTGCGGGCTGCGCCGAGCTGATCCGCTGTCTCTCCTCGGTCTGCCGGGACCCCAAAAATCCCGAGGACGTCGCCCTCACCCCCCACCCGCTGACCCACGCGCCGGACGCGCTGCGGGGCTTTTGCAGCTGGTGGATCAGCCCGGCCGACCGGCCGGCGCGGCGGGCGCACGATCTGTTGACCGACGATTTTACCGCGCGGCCCGCCCCCTCCCCGCTGGGTGAGGGCGACCGCTGGCGGGTGATCTGAGAGGAGGAGAGAGGATGGTAGGACTGTTGGTGCTCGCGGCGGTTTTCTGCGCGATCGCCGCCGCCGGCGGCGCGATGGCCGGCTGTCTGCTGGCGCGGCGG
>CALXBG010000046.1 GCA_944386485.1 uncultured Pygmaiobacter sp.
CTTTCCCCATTCCTCATCATGGTATTCTTTATAGAGTTCTGTGGTTGCCCACGAACATCTTTCTCTATCGTCTTTCTTCATGGTATCCTCCGTTTTGTAAAATTTGTTTTTGTCGCCCACTTATTTCCTCCCCCGCTGCGGCTTTGGATTTTTCAGTAAATCTGACTTCTGCGCAATCCGCTTCAGCCACTTCCTTTCTTCCTCGGACAGCTTCTTGTAATTCAGTTTGAGCCGCTTGCAGATAAACATCATAGCCGCCTGTTCCGGGTCGCTGTCCGGGCTGGCGGTTTCCTCGGCGGTCTGTAAGAAACCTCCCAGTGGGTTGTCCTCTGGAACGCTGAAAAAATCGTCCTTATGGGCTTCCCGCAGGTCGAGGGCTATCTTGTTTATGTCCTGCTGTATCACATAGCGGCAAAAGCTGTCATCATCAATATGGGCGGCGATAAGGTGGGTCGCCAGTTCACATAAGAGGGAATTGTCCACCAGCCCGCTTTTTAATAGTTCAATCATAACAATATCAATAATCGGTTTGGCATGTACTAAAGGGATAGCCGTACTACCAATGTGCTGAATATCAATCGCAGTATCGCCTAAAAGACTTTTTAATTCTTTAATAGTATTTTCTGCCTCATTTATCCATTCGTCTTGATGAACCACCAACCGTACAGTACCTCGTTTTAGGCCTATCATTGATGCTCACCTCCAAAATTCAATTTATCGCTTTGTACTTATCATTCTACCATAACTCCGAAAGCTAGGTGTAGACCTAGATCTGGGCGACCTCTTCATCCGGGCGAATAATCCGCACCCGGATGTCCCGCACCCCAGGCTCCATTCCCTGCCGCTTCATCATCTCGGTAAAGCTCATCAGCTTCGAGCCCTTTGACTTCAGCTTGGAGGGCGCAACCTTGGCGCCCACCCCCCCGCACAATGGTCAGAAAGCCCTCGCCCACCAGCATGGTGATCGCCTTACGCACGGTGGTGCGGCTGACCCGGTAGTAGCTCTCCAGCTCCTGTTCGCAGGGGATAAAATCCCCCTGTTTGTATACCCCGTTTGTGATTTTCGACTCAAGATCCTCTTTTGCCCTACTGTACAGCGCCTTGATTCTGCTCCCCTCCCCTCGTCATACCGACGTCATGACATCATGATGTCTATTGACACATTTAGTAGGCTTAACCGGCAAAATAAATACAATTTTGTATTTTCCAAAATTCTTTTGTGGTTTTTGACACAGACAGCCTTTTTCAATGCAGCCGTTTGGCACCCTCCGGCAGGCAGTACAGATCGGCCGGCCGCCATCGGGTGCGCGGCAAAGCGCCGCTTTGCGACCGGCCTGTCTTTCTGGTACGGGCGGTCTGTTCCCACAGTAACGGGGACGATAAAAAGCGGCAGAGCCCGGTTTCCGGTTCTTTATGCAATCTTAATGCTCTGCGAAAAAATCTTCATGCCCTCATTGCACCCCGGATGATAAGATATACAAATGCAGATGATTCCGATTCCACAAGGAGGATCAACTATGTCTGAAGCACAACAGGAATACGGTCTGCCGGCCGCCGGAAAGCTAAAGATTTTTTTCGGTTATGCCGCGGGCGTGGGAAAGACATATGCGATGCTGGAGGCTGCACACCAGGCCAAGCAGGAGGGAATCGACGTCGTTGTGGGCTATGTGGAACCCCATGCACGGCCGGACACACTGGCGCTGCTAAACGGTCTTGAAGCAATTCCCTGCCGCGAGATCAACTATCGGGGTATCCGCCTTAAAGAATTTGACCTTGATGCGGCGCTGCGCAGAAAGCCGCAGCTGATCCTTGTGGATGAGCTGGCACACAGCAACGCGCAGGGAAGCCGGCACACCAAGCGGTATCAGGACGTGGAGGAACTGCTCAAGGCCGGAATCAATGTGTATACGACGGTGAATGTACAGCATCTGGAATCGCTGAACAATCTGGTTTCCTCCATCACGGGAATCGCTGTGAATGAACGGATCCCGGACCATGTGTTTGACAGAGCCAATCAGGTGGAACTGGTTGACATCGAGCCGGACGAGCTGGTCAAGCGGCTTCAGACGGGAAAGGTATACCGTGAACGTCAGGCCAAGCGGGCGCTTGAGAACTTTTTTACACAGGAAAACCTTGCCGCGCTCCGCGAGATCGCCATGCGCAGGACGGCGGATCAGCTGAACCGGGCGGCGGTGCAGGAGGGAAAGGAAAAAAGCGCCCGTGCGGGTGAACATGTTCTGGTCTGCCTGTCCTCGTCCCCCTCCAACGCAAAGGTGATTCGGGCGGCGGCCCGTATGGCGGATGCCTTCCACAGCGGTTTTACCGCGCTATTCGTCCAGACCCCGGGAACCAAAGAACTCTCGGGAGAAAATATCAAGCGCCTGCGAAGCAATCTGCGGCTGGCCGAACAGCTGGGGGCGCAAATCTCAACCGTATACGGGGACGACCCGGCGGTACAGATTGCGGAATACGCACGTGTAAGCGGCGTGACGAAGATCGTTATGGGGCGGATAAACCATAAACAGAGCTGGCTCACGGGAAAGAAGAGCCTTGCGGACCGCCTGATCGAGCTGACGGATCTGGACATCTACATCATTCCGGATCAGCAGCCGCTATATAAAAAATCTCTCTTAAAGCCGCACCGGATCAAAATTCATCTGTCATGGAAGGGCACGGCCATCATGCTGGCGTCTCTGCTGCTCTCCTCGGCAGTGGGCTTCGGCTTTTATCATGCAGGATTTAGTGAGTCGAACATCATTACAGTTTATATTCTGGGCGTTCTTCTCACCGCGGTTTTAACCGATGGTCATTTCTATGGTGCGGTCGACTCTCTTCTGAGCGTCGCCGCGTTCAACTATCTGTTTACCGACCCCCGCTTTACCTTTCAGGCAAATAACTCCAGTTATCCCGTCACCTTCCTGATCATGTTGTTTTCCAGCATCATCGCCACCTCATTGGCAAGCCGCATCAAGGAACAGGCCCGTCTTGCCGCCCAAAAGAGCTATTACACCGAACTGTTGCTGGAGAGCAGCCAAAAGCTTCAAAAGGGCCATACGGAATGGGATTGCCTTCATCTGACCGCCGAACAGCTGAACCGCCTGTTTGACCGGCCGGTACTTTATTCTCTCAGCCAGCCGGGAAGTGAACTTGCCTTCCGCGTGGAACCTGCCGACGCACAAGATATGCTTGCCAAGCTGACCGCTGAGGACATCGGCGTGGCACGGTGGGTACAGACAAACAACAAGCATGCCGGGGCCACCACAAACACATTGCCGGATTCCAGATGGCTGTTCCTGGCCGTGCGCGGAACGCAGAACGCGGTAGGAATCGTGGGAATTCCCATTGCCGGATATTCCGTTCCGGACGCGTTTGAAAAGAACCTGATGATCGCAATTTTGAGCGAATGCGGCCTGAGCCAGGAGCGGATCCGCCTTGAGGAAGAGCGAAACCGGGAGATTCTCCGCTCGCATAAAGAACGGCTTCAGGCAAGCCTTCTCCGCACAGTTTCCCACGATCTTCGCACACCGCTCTTCAATATCAACCGCAATGTGGATCTGCTGCTCCAAAAAGAACGGCCTTTGGACGAACCGGTGAAAGAAAAGCTGTATACGGCAATTTCCGACAATACCAATCGCCTCATCAATATGACGGAAAACCTGCAGATTGCCACACATCTTGAGACGGATAAGGAATCGTTTCAGATGCGTCCGGAACTGGTCGACAATCTGTTTCAAAGCGTGGTCCGGGACCTGGGCCGCCGGGCGGCCGAACACCAAATCTCCGTCCGTCTGGAGGATCCCGCGCTGACGGCGTCCATGAATCTGCGGCTGATCCGGCGCGTGCTGATCAATATTGTGGACAATGCAATCCAGTACACGCCCAAAGGTTCGCACATCGAGCTCAGCGGTATTCGCAATGAAGATACAGTCCGGATCACGGTTTCGGACGACGGTCCCGGAATCCCCGACGACGCCAAGGAGCATCTGTTTGACCTGTTCTACACGGCGGGGGCGGACCGCGCCGACTGCCAGCGCGGTCTGGGGCTGGGACTCAATCTCTGTCAGGCCATTGTCGCGCTGCACGGCGGAAAAATCATTGTGCAGGACCGTCAGCCCGCGGGGACACTATTCCAATTCACGCTGCCTGTGGCCTGCCGCACAGGCTGTGAACATCCGCAAATATCCGGTGCGTGAGTCCAACCACAGGAATATTAATTTCATCTTAATATTGCAGCCACATCCTTAATCCCCGCTTATCATGGACTGCGATATGCTAAGGACTGCAAAACAGCTCCCGCGCTGTATTGCGGCTCCGTCACAACGGCGGAACAGCAGCCTTTCAGGCTCATTTGCCAAAATCTTTGACAAAAGGGATCTGGACGCTGCATGGAAAGAAAGGAGTCTTGAAGACATGATGGATGTTTTCATGTTGGGAATGTTGGCCATCGGTTTTGCCCTGATCCGGCTGTTTTTGAACTGGTGCCAGCATCAGGTTGATTCACAGGAGTAAGGAAATCAGGAGTTGAGAAAAGATGATTTTACTCGGGCTTATAGTTGCTCTGCTGGGCGGATATCTGATTTATGCCCTTACACATCCGGAGCGATTTTAACGACGAGGTTCTATTTGGGAGGAGTTATCTATGTTGCAGTTGGTGCTGACAATTATCATCTATCTGATACTTGTCGTTCCGATGGGGCGGTATGTATATCATATTGCCGCGGGAAAACACACCTTCGCCGACCCGATGCTGGATCGGGTGGACGGCGTAATCTATAAAATCAGCGGTATTGATCCCACCAAGGGAATGAATTGGAAGCGGTACACGCTCTCGCTGCTCGGAACAAACGCCGTGATGATCGCAATCGGCTATCTGATTCTTCGCATCCAGAGCATCCCGCTGTTCAACCCCAACGGCATCGGGGCGATGAAGCCGGCGCTGGCATTCAATACCATCATCAGTTTCATGACCAATACCAATCTTCAGCACTATTCCGGCGAGAGCGGTTTGAGCTACCTGTCTCAGATGCTGGTCATCATCTTCATGATGTTTGTTTCCGCAGCCAGCGGCTATGCCGCGTGCGTGGCCTTTATCCGCGGCCTTGCGGGAAAAACGAAGGACAATGTCGGCAATTTCTTCTCTGATCTTGTACGTATCACCACCCGCGTTCTGCTGCCGTTTTCTCTGATCGGCGGCATACTTCTGGTGTGGCAAGGCGTTCCGCAGAACTTTGAGGGAAATGTCGTGGTACAGACGCTGGAAGGCACCTATCAGGTCATCGCCATGGGCCCCATCGCAGCGCTTGAGATCATCAAACATCTGGGAACGAACGGCGGCGGTTTTCTGAGCGCCAACTCCAGCACCCCGCTGGAGAACCCCACAATCCTGTCCAATCTGATCGAGATGTACTCCATGATGCTTCTGCCGGGCGCGTGTGTGATCACCTTTGGCAAAATGATGGAGGACAGCCGCCGCTCGCGCATGGAGCTGAAAGCGCCAAAGAATTCGCTGCCTGCCGCCCGCAAGAGCATTACCGAAAAACTATTCGGCCGGGAGGGCCGCAGCATCTTCCTCGCCATGAGCATCCTGTTTCTGGTGGGCCTAAGCGTGTGCTACTGGTCCGAGCTGCAGGGTAACCCGGCGCTGTCCGCAATCGGGCTGGATCAGTCCGCAGGCAGCATGGAGGGCAAGGAGGTGCGTTTTGGCATCGCACAGTCTGCGCTGTTCACAACGGTGACCACCTCGTTCACCACCGGCACGGTCAACAATATGCACGATACCCTCACGCCGCTCGGCGGCATGGTGCCGCTTCTTCATATGATGCTCAACTGCGTCTTTGGCGGCAAGGGCGTCGGTCTGATGAACATTATCCTTTATGCAATCCTCGCCGTGTTTATCTGCGGGCTGATGGTCGGACGCACACCGGAATATCTGGGCAAGAAAATCGAAGGGCATGAGATGAAGCTTACCGCACTGGGCATTATGATTCATCCGCTGCTCGTCCTTGCGTTCTCCGCGCTGGCCATTGCAACCGCCGCCGGTCAGGCCGGCATCACAAATCCCGGATACCACGGACTCACACAGGTGCTCTACGAGTACGCCTCATCCGCGGCAAACAACGGTTCCGGATTTGAAGGTCTGGTCGACAACACCTGTTTTTGGAACATCACGACCGGAATCGTCATGTTCCTCGGCCGCTATCTGCCAATCGTGATTCAGATGGCGATTGCGGGGTCCCTGATGAAGAAAAACTTTGTAAATGAATCTGCGGGCACCCTGCGTACCCACACATTCAGCTTTGCTGTGATTCTGGTGTTCGTGGTCTATATTTTTGCAGCGCTGACCTTCTTCCCGGCGCTGGCTCTGGGCCCCATTGCCGAACACTTGACGCTGTGGGGTTAAGGAGGTTGTTCCGACATGAGCAAAAAGAAACAAACAAAAAAAATGCTGACACCCGACATTTTACGTCAGGCAGTAATTGATTCGGTCAAGAAGCTGGATCCCCGTTACATGATCAAAAACCCCGTCATGTTTGTGGTGGAGATCGGATTCTTCATCACGCTGGCTCTGTGCTTTGTGCCGGGGCTGTTTGGAGAGCAGGATGCCAGCCTGCGCGTATACAATCTGGTCGTCTGCATCATTCTGCTGATCACGGTGCTGTTTGCAAACTTTGCAGAATCCGTGGCGGAAGGACGCGGCAAAGCACAGGCCGCCAGCCTGAAAAAGACACAGAAGGAAACCAAGGCACACCGTCTGGACGAAAACGGCAACGAGACAATCGTCTCTTCCAGCGAGCTGCGCCGCGGCGACATCGTCATGGTATCCGCCGGTGAGATCATCCCGGGCGACGGCGAGGTTATCGAGGGCATCGCCTCGGTGGACGAATCCGCCATCACCGGTGAGTCCGCCCCGGTGGTACGTGAAAGCGGCGGCGACTTCTGCTCTGTGACCGGCGGCACCACGGTTGTGTCCGACTGGCTAAAGATCCGCATCTCGTCCGATCCGGGCAACAGCTTTCTCAACCGCATGATCGCCCTCGTGGAAGGCGCATCGCGCAAAAAAACGCCGAACGAAATTGCGCTGAACACGCTGCTGGTCTCGCTGACCATTATCTTTCTGATCGTAATCGTCACCCTGTACCCGATCGGTATTTACTGCGGTGTAAAGCTGCCGCTCTCAACGCTGATTGCGCTGATGGTCTGTCTGATCCCAACCACCATCGGCGGTCTGCTGTCCGCCATCGGCATTGCGGGTATGGACCGTGTGACCCGCTTTAATGTCATCGCCATGTCCGGCAAAGCCGTGGAAGCCTGCGGCGATGTGGACACCATGATCCTTGACAAGACCGGCACGATCACCTTCGGCAACCGCCTGGCCGCGGATTTCTTTCCGGTCGAGGGCGCACGCCGAACCGATCTGATTCGCTGCGCCGCATTGACGAGCCTGCGCGACGAGACCCCCGAGGGAAAATCCACATTGGAGCTGGCGCACCGCCTCGGCGAAGACTGCGGCGAGATATCTGGTGCGGTCTTTATGGAATTTACCGCACAGACCCGCATGAGCGGCGTGGATCTGCCGGACGGGACAAGGATCCGCAAAGGTGCATCGGATGCCATTGAACAGTACGTCAAAGCGCAGGGCGGCACCGTTCCCGCCGATCTGCATGAGCATGTGGAAAAGGTCTCCTCTCTGGGAGGCACGCCGCTGGTCGTGTGCGAAAACGACCGTATTCTCGGCGTCATTTATCTAAAGGACACCGTAAAACCGGGTATGACAGAGCGCTTTGAGCGTCTGCGCGCCATCGGCATTAAGACCATCATGTGCACCGGCGACAACCCCCTCACAGCGGCCACCATTGCCAAGGAAGCCGGTGTGGACGGGTTTATCGCCGAGTGTAAACCGGAAGACAAGATTCGTGTCATCAAGCAGGAACAGGCTGCGGGCAAGATCGTGGCAATGACGGGCGACGGGACCAACGACGCCCCCGCCCTTGCACAGGCAAATGTCGGCCTTGCAATGAACTCCGGCACAACGGCTGCCAAAGAGGCGGCCAATATGGTCGATCTGGACTCCGATCCCACCAAGATCTTGGAGGTGGTTGAGATCGGCAAACAGCTGCTCATCACGCGCGGCGCGCTGACAACCTTTTCCATTGCCAACGATATCGCCAAATATTTTGCCATCATCCCTGCAATGTTCATGGAGGCGATCCCGCAGCTGGGTGTTCTGAACATTATGCAGCTGTCCACATCCAACAGCGCCATCCTCTCGGCATTAATCTTCAACGCGATCATCATTCCCAGCCTCATTCCCCTCGCCATGAAGGGCGTAAAATACCGTCCGATGTCCTCCGGCAAGATGCTGGCGAGAAACATGATGATCTATGGCCTTGGCGGCGTCATCACACCGTTTATCGGAATCAAGATCATTGACATGATCATTGCGCCGCTGCTGACCGCAATGGGCCTGTAAGGAGGTTTTCCGATATGACTGATACATCAAAGAAAAAAGCGTTTCTATGTACGCTGCGCCAGTCCGTCACGCTCACCC
Organism: uncultured Pygmaiobacter sp.; assembly: GCA_944386485.1. Classification (GTDB taxonomy): domain Bacteria; phylum Bacillota; class Clostridia; order Oscillospirales; family Ruminococcaceae; genus Pygmaiobacter. The sequence goes on from CALXBG010000046.1 coordinate 8,549, forward strand.
TTGTGTTGCTCCTGCTCTGCGGGTTTGTGTTCCCGGTTGTTTTGAGCGGGCTTTCCTCAATATTTTTCCCAAAGCAGGCAAACGGCAGCCTTGTCACCGCAGACGGCGCGCCGGTCGGCGCAGAATATGTCGGGCAGGACTTTACCGAGCCATACTTTATGAAATGCCGTCCGTCCGCCTACCATTACAATACATATTACGAAGGCAGCGATGGCAAGCAGTATTACAATGACGGCTCCGAATTTGCGGGTCTTTCCTCTGGCTCCAACAACTATGCGCCCTCCAACCCGGAGCTGGCAAAGCGCGTCGAGGCCGATATTGAGCAGTTCCTTGCGGCAAACCCCGGTGTGAAGAGAGAGGATCTTCCCGCCGATCTGATGACGGCCTCCGGTTCCGGTCTTGATCCCCATGTGACCCCGGACGCGGCAAAGGTCCAGATTCCGGCGCTCGCACAGGCATCCGGCCTGAGCGAAGATGTGCTGGAGCAGATCGTGGCCGACAATACGACAGGGAAACTGCTGGGCATCTTCGGCGAGACGACGGTCAATGTTCTCGGCGTGAACCTGGACATTGCCAAAGCGATGGGGCTCGTCGGCGATATTTCGAAATAATACGGCCGGCAGCAACCCGTACCCTGCTTTCAAGCGCTGGGAATGTGCCTGAATTTACAGGCGCATTTCCGGCGTTTTTTCTTGTTTGTTTATCTTAATCCAGGCTTAATCCGAAGCAGACAATCTTTTCCCCGGTTTTATCTCCAGCGTATTATCATCATGCTGTAAGGAGGAGACAGATATGTCTGAACTGAAAAGGCGCCTATCTCGGTTTGAAACCCGTGCGGATACCGCTGTGGAAAGATTCGTATTCCATCACAAGCTGCTGGGTTCCCTGATGATCTTTATCGCCATGCCGCTCGCTATGCTGGCGGCGGTCTGCGCCTGTACGATTTTAGCCGCCGTTCCATTCGCCCTATTGTTCAGCGCAGTGTAACAAAGCAATGTCGAAAGCCCTTGTTTTGCCATCTTAATACGATCTTAATACTCGGTGCAATATATTAATTCTCTCTTTAGAAAAGATATGGATAATGGGTAGATGAAACTGGGGACAGGGATTGGATGAAACCGGCAAATCCGAATCCCCGTTTCAGATCCTCAGATTCAGATTTCTTTTTATATCTGCGTTTTCGCCGAAGGTTTTCCCGACGGACTTGGCACGCAGCAGAGATAGGGATATAATATGGTTTCAGCAGCGCTGCATGGGCAGCTGCATTAAAAGTTCCGCGTCTTCACCTGGAAGGAGGCAACTGCAATGGATCGGGCAAGGCAAAAAGAAGACGGGCAGCGGGGCAAGCTCACGGTCTTCACCAGCTATTTTCCCGGTGCGGGAAAAACCTATTCCATGCTGGAGGCGGCACGGCAGGCCCAGCTAAACGGCACGGACGTTGTAATCGGCATTGTTGCCTGCGGCGCATGGAAGCAGACGCAACTTGCCGCGCAGGCCTTTGAGACCATTCCGTGCCGGAAGGAAACCCAAACCGACAAAGTGCAGTATGAGCTGGATCTCGACGCTTGCCTCAAGCGGAATCCCCAGCTGATTCTGATTGACGAACTGGCGCACTCCAATGCGGAAACCTCTCGTCACAGAAAGCGATATCAGGACATTGATGAACTGCTCAAGGCCGGGATTGACGTTTACACGACCTTGAACATCCAGCACATCGAAAGCCTTCAGGATGCGGTCTTTACCATTTTGAAAACAAATGAACGCGAGCGTATCCCGGACCATATTTTCGACCATGCCGATCAGGTGAAATTCATCGACATTGAGCCGGGGCTTCTTCAAATGCGCCTAAAGGAAATCAGCGATGCGGAATATCCTGCTTTACAGCTGAGCGCACTTCGGGAGATCGGGCTGCGCCGCTGCGCCGACCGCGCGGCACTTTATGCACAAAACGCCGCCTATCGGTCGGAATATCGCACACACGAAAGCATTTTGGTCTGCCTTTCGCCGGCGCCCTCTAATCAGAAGATCATTCGCACCGCCGCTAGGATGGCCAGCGCGTTCCGCTGCGGGCTAACGGCCCTATTCGTGGAGACGAAGGACTTTCAATGGATGAATCCGACCGACAAGGAACATCTCCGCGCAAACCTTCATCTGGCGCAGCAGCTGGGCGCTTCCATCGAGACGGTCTACGGCGATGATGTCGCCTACCAGATCGCAGAGTTCTCACGGCTTTCCGGCGTGACCAAAATTGTTCTGGGCCGCAGCGCAATGCCGCACCGGCTGCTGCTTGGGAAATCCTCACTAACCGAGCGGCTGATTGAACTCGCGCCGGATCTTGACATCCATATCATTCCCGACAACGGGATCAACAGCCGCTTGCTCGAAAAACACCGGGAACTGGCGCATGTGCCCTCTGTATCCCTTTTCGATCTGGCAAAAAGCTCCTTTGTCCTGGTTCTTGCCACGCTGGTGGGCATGGTCTTTTACCATCTTGGCTTTACCGAAGCGAATATCGTCACGCTGTATCTTCTGGGCGTCATGCTGATTTCGGTCTGGACAAAAAGCTCTGTGTGCAGCTTGATCGCATCCGTCGCCGGCGTGCTCACATTCAACTTTTTCTTCACCGCACCCCGATTTTCCCTGCACGCCTATGACAGCGGATATCCCGTTACGTTTCTGGTCATGTTTGTCGCGTCGCTCCTCACCGGCTCGCTGGCAAGCAAGCTAAAGTCGCTTGCCAAACGCTCCGCAGAGGTGGCGTGGCGCACAAAACTTCTCTTTGAAACCAGTCAGAAACTTCAAAAGGCACCCACACAAAAAGAAATCATTTCTATTACGGCCAATCAGCTGCTGAAAATATTCCGGCGGGATATCATCGCCTACCTCGCGCAGAACGATGTGCTCGGAGAACCGGAGCTCTTCCTCACAGAGGATTGCAGAGACCCCTCTCTTTATGTATCGGCAAAAGAGCGAGAGGCGGCAAGATGGGTGCTGCTCAACAACAAGCGGGCGGGCGCCGGTACGCAGACGCTGTCCGATTCGCGGTGTACCTATCTCTCTGTCCGCACCGGCAATACTGTATACGGGGTTGTCGGCATTGCGGCGTCCGACCGGCCGCTCGATTCCTTTGAGAGCAGCCTTCTTCTCTCCGTTCTGGGGGAGTGCGCGCTGGCGCTTGAAAATCAAAGAAACCTGGAAGAAAAAGAGGCGGCCGCGGTGCTGGTCAAGAACGAGCAGCTCCGTGCCAATCTTCTGCGTTCTATTTCTCACGATCTTCGCACACCGCTTACCTCCATTTCCGGCAACGCCAGCAATCTGCTTTCGAATGGAGATCTGTTCGATGCCAAGACAAAAAAGCAGATGTATACCGATATTTACGATGATGCCATGTGGCTGATCAACCTCGTGGAAAATCTGCTCTCTGTAAGCCGTCTGGAAGGAGGGCGCATGAACCTGCACATTTCCACAGAGCTGGTTGACGAGGTGGTTGCGGAAGCATTGCGTCACATCAACCGGAAAAGTGCAGAGTATCATCTGCATGTACAAAGCAGCGAGGAGTACCTTCTGGCAAAGATCGATGCCAAGCTGATTGTACAGGTTCTAATCAATATTGTGGACAACGCGATCAAGTATACGCCGCCGGGTTCGGAAATTGATATCAGCTGGAAGCGCGAAAATGATTTCATCTTCATCTCTGTCGCGGACAATGGTCCCGGTATCCCGGAGCAGGCCAAGCCGCATATTTTTGATATGTTCTATACTGTGGCAAGCCGGATTGCCGACAGTCGGCGGAGCATGGGGCTCGGCCTGGCCCTGTGCAAGTCCATCGTTAACGCCCACGGAGGAGAGATCTGGGTGACAGATCATCTGCCGCATGGATCGATCTTCACATTTTCCGTACCGGTCGGGGAGGTAGAGCTGCATGAATAAACCTTTGATTCTGGTGGTTGAGGATGATACGCCCGTCCGCAATCTGATCACCACAACGCTGAAAGCGCATGATTACCGTTTCATCACGGCGGTCAACGGGGAATCGGCCGTTTTGGAGGCATCCTCGCACAACCCGGAGATCATCCTGCTGGATCTGGGGCTTCCGGACATGGACGGCATTGAGGTCATCCGCAAGGTGCGGTCATGGTCCAATCTACCGATTATCGTGATCAGTGCGCGGAGTGAAGATAGCTGCAAAATTGATGCGCTGGACGCCGGCGCGGATGATTACCTCACCAAGCCGTTCTCGGTGGAAGAGCTGCTTGCCCGGCTTCGGGTCACGCAGCGGCGTCTGGCTGCGTTGCAGATCGGCACGATGAATACGGAAGCCGTGTTTACCAACGGAAAGCTGAAAGTGGACTATGCCGCCGGATGTGCATTTCTCGATGGACAAGAACTTCATCTGACCCCTAGTGAATACAAGCTGTTGTGCCTGCTGTGTAAAAACGTGGGAAAGGTGCTGACGCATACCTTCATCACCCAACAGATCTGGGGCAGAAGCTGGGACAATGATGTGGCTTCGCTGCGCGTGTTTATGGCGACGCTGCGCAAGAAGCTGGAAAAGGATCCGGATTCACCGCAATATATCCAGACGCATATCGGTGTCGGATACCGCATGTTGCGGGTGGAATAATGGAAGCTTGGATCTTTCTTATTTCTCTTCGTTCTTTGCCCGGTGCAGGTCGATTGGCCTGCACCGCTTTTCTTTTTTGAGAGATCCGCTCAAACCGGCTCTTTTCTCCTTTCGGTTTTGCCCCTCTTTTTCCCGGTGGCTCGCCGCGGACGGCATGCGGCGCTTTTCGCGCGCAAAACAATACCCCCCGATGCAGCTTTCTGCATCAGGGGGTATTTCATTCGTGATCAAATGACCGGCGGGACCGTTTTCTTTCTCAGCCGCCGGGGACCGCCGCAGCTCAGATCAGGCTGCGGAAAAGCGTCTCGATCTCTTCGACGCTGGTATCCCGCGGGTTGCCCGGCCGGCAGGCGTCCGCATAGGCGCTCTCGGAGAGGAACCGCAGATCCGCCGGGTCGACAATCTCCTTGAGATCTGCCGGGATGCCGACGTCCGCGGAGAGTTTGCGTACAGCCTCCACCGCTGCGGCGCGGTATTCCTCGACGCTCATCTGGTCGGTGCCCTCAACGCCCATCGCCTTGGCGATGTCGCGGTACTTTTCGCCGGTGTACGCGGCGTTGTACTCCATCACGGTCGGCAGCAGGATGGCGTTCGCGACCCCGTGCGGGGTGTCATAGACCGCGCCCAGGCTGTGCGCCATGCTGTGCACGATGCCAAGGCCGACATTGGAAAAGCCCATGCCCGCCACATACTGGGCAAGCGCCATACCCTCGCGCCCCTCGGTGGTGTTCGCCACCGCGCCCCGCAGGTGCTGCGCGATCAGCTCGATGGCCTTGAGGTGGAACATGTCGGTCATCTCCCAGGCGCCCTTGGTGATGTAGCCCTCGATCGCATGGGTCAGCGCATCCATACCGGTGGCGGCGGTCAGCCCCTTGGGCATCGAGGCCATCATCTCGGGGTCGATCACCGCGACCTCCGGAATGTCGTTGGTATCCACGCAGACGAACTTGCGCCGGTTCTGGGTATCGGTGATCACATAGTTGATGGTGACCTCGGCCGCCGTGCCCGCCGTGGTCGGCACCGCAATGGTGAACACCGCGTGCTTTGTGGTCGGCGCCTCTCCCTCAAGGCTGCGGACGTCCCCAAATTCGGGATTGTTCGCGATGATTCCCACCGCCTTTGCGGTGTCCATCGAGGAGCCGCCGCCAATCGCGACGATGCAGTCGGCGCCGGAGTCGAGGAATACCTGAACGCCGCTCTGCACGTTCTCGATGGTCGGGTTCGCCTTGATCTCGCTGAACAGCGTATAGGGGAAATCAGCGCCGTCCAGCAGGTCGGTCACCTTGGATGTGACCTTGAAGCGGATGAGATCCGGGTCCGAGCAGACGAACGCCTTTTTGTACCCTCTGCGCTTGAGCTCTGCGGGGATCTGCGCGATCGCACCTTTTCCATGATAGGAAATTGTATTCAGAACAATTCTGTTTGCCATACCCAGTCCTTCTTTCTTTTTTTGCATTTTCTGCATTTTTTGCCGGTCAGCCGTCCGCGAAGGCGTCGGCAAGGGCCGCAAACAGCAGCTTTGCCGCCTCCGCCCCGCCGTCGGTGACCCCGATCAGCTTGTCACCGTAATAGGCCGCGCGGCCGTGAACGGGCAGCATCTCCCTGGTCGCCTCACAGCCTGTTTCGGCGGCCCGCTTTACCTGTTGCAGCGCTTTTGCCCGATCCAGCCCGGCTTCTACCGCCCGGGAAAATGCCTCGGAGGCCGGCACCAGTACATCCACGACCGTCTTCTCCCCCGGCTTGGTGCCGGTCTTGTCGCAGATCGCCTTTACTCCGGCCGCAACCGCGTCGGCCGATTCCGCCAGCGTGCTGCACTCTTTTCCCTTGAGCGACTTTGCCATTCCCATGATGCCGATGGAAAAGATGGTGCCCAGCGAGGAGGGCGCCGCCTCGTTGAAGGTCTTGGACGCCGCAAGCAGCAGCCGGCCCAGATCCGTCGCGTCCGAATCGGCTATCGCCTTTTCGGCGGCGGCAAACCCCTGGTCCATCGAGATCCCGAGGTCTCCGTCCCCGTTGCGCGCGTCCAGCTCGATCAGATAATCCCGCTTTTGCTCCATCATCCGGTGGATGCCGCCAAAGGCAAGGAGCAGCTGTGTCTTATTCATACGATCTCCCCTTTGTTCAGATTCGTATAAAAGGGCGTCTGCGCCGGGGCCTGCAGCAGCTCTTTCAGCTCCGGGTCAAGCTTGAACAGGGTCAGGGAGAGGCCCGACATCTCCATCGAGGTCGCGTACTCGCCCAGATGCGGCATATAGATCTTCACGCCCAGCGCGCTCAGCCGCTCGTGTACCCGCGCGTAGAAAATCAGCTGTTCCTCCAGCGGGGTGGCGCCAAGGCCGTTCACCATGACCGAGACCTCGTCCCCCTCGGTCAGCGGCAGATCGTCCAGGATCCGGTCGAGCAGAACGTCGGCGGTCTGGTCCGCCCGCATCATCTTGCGGACCTCGATGCCCGGCTCCCCGTGGATTCCCATGCCGATCTCGATCTCGTCCTCGCCGATCTCGAAGGTCGGCTTGCCGACCTCGGGCAGGATGCAGGGAGAGGTGGCGACCCCCATGCTGCGGATATTCGCCAGCGCACGGCGGGTGACCTGGCAGACCTGCTCCAGCGACCAGAGCCGGTCCGCCGCCGCACCGGCGATCTTATAGGCATAGACCAGCCCCGCGACGCCGCGCCGGCGCTCGCTGCTCTCCTTTGGCGCCGAGGCCACATCGTCCGAAACCAGAATCATCTCGGTCTTGATGTCGTCGAACTCGACCTCCTCGCAGGCCATCTCAAAGTTGAGCTTGTCTCCGCCGTAGTTCCCGAACAGGCAGAGCACCCCGTTACCCCGGTCGCAGGCCCGGATCATCTGGGCCATCTTGCTCGAGGCCGGGGAGGCAAAGACATTGCCCACCGCGCAGCCGTCCAGCATGCCCTTTCCGACATAGCCCAGAAACATCGGCAGATGCCCGCTGCCGCCCGCCGTGACGATGCCGACCTTTTTGTCCGCCGTGGGATAGCCGGACAACAGGATCCGGGGATCTCCATCAAGCAGCTGCAGCCTGTCGCCATAGGCCGCGATGATGCCGCGGACGGTATCGTCCACAAAGTTTTTTGGCTCGTTAATCAATTTTTTCATCGTCATGCTCCTTAAAACACCTTATGATACGGCGGAAAGGGCAGGATTGGCTCTGCCGGTCCTACCCTTTCCATCGCGCTTGCCTGTCTGGGCCGGTTTTGGATCACAGCGCCTCACTAGCGAGAACACAGGCGCCGTAGGCGCCGGCACGGACATTCAGCTGCGCCGGCACGATCGGACAAAACTGGCCCGGATCGATCAGATGTTTGCGTACCTCGCCCTCCAGCGGCGAGAACAGCACCTCTCCCGCCTGCGAGAGCCCGCCGCCCAGCACAATGAGGTCGGGCGCGAGGATCTTCATCACGTTGGCGATGCCGACGGCGAGGTAGCGAAGAAACTGTGAGAAGGTCTCCTGCGCGAGGGGATCGCCCTGTTGCAGGCATTGAAAGAGCTGCCGGTTGTCGTAGCGGCCCGCGGCGGCAATCTCCCGGTGCAAAAGCGAATCCGGAAAGTCGGCAAGCCGCTGTGCGACATACCGCTCGAGCGCCGTGCCGGAGCAGTAGGCCTCCCAATGGCCCGGCCGCCCGCACAGGCAGGTGCGCCCGCCGTCGGCGACGATGGTCATATGGCCCAGCTCGGCCCCGTGGTTGGAGGTGCCGCCGTACAGCCGCCCGCGCAGGATGATGCCGCTGCCGATCCCGGTGCCCAGGGTCAGGAGGACCATATTGTCGATCTCGCGGCGGAAGGTGAAATGGTACTCGCCGAGGGCGTTGAGGTTGGCGTCGTTTTCAATCCGGCAGGGGACGTGAAAATATTCTCCCAGCTTTTCGCAGGGGTTCATATCGTCCCATTGCAGGATAGAAAGGTAGACCGTTTTTTGTCGGGCGGTGTCGACGGTGCCGGGAAGACCCATGCCGATGGCGGCGATCTCGTCCGGGCTGACGCCGTTTTCCGACGCCAGCTTTTCGATCTGCCGGATCATCTGCTGCGAGATCCGATCATACCCGTCCTCCACCCTGGTGGGAAAGGAGGTAAAGGCGACCGGCTCCAGCGCGCGGGTCATCAGCGCCAGCTTGATGTTGGTGCCCCCCACATCAACGCCTACGAGGTACTTTCCCATTCTTCGGCCCCCTGTCACTCCAAATTCGCGTGCCGTACAAAATAGGTCTCGGTGGAAACGCCCTGGCGTTTTCCGAGTTCGAGAATCATCGTGTCGCCCAGCACCAGCATGCTCTGCTCGAACATGGTGCCGCCCGGCAGAATGGGCTTGACCATCGCGGGGTCCTCCACCTTATCGGTATAGGCGGGGATCCGCACCGTCAGGTCTGCGAGCGAGGCGAGGGTCGACTGCTCGCGGATGGTGATCAGAGCCACCTTGCCGCCCAGCTTTTTGGCCTTGCTTGCGACGTTGATCATCCCGGCCGTCTCACCCGAGCCCGAGCCGACGATCAGCAGATCCTTGTCGGTAAAGGCGGGGGTGGTGGTATCGCCGACGATGTAAACCTCAAAATTGACATGCATAAACCGCATTGCAACGCAGCGCAGCGCCAGCAGCGACCGGCCCGCGCCGGCAAAGTAGATCCTTTGGGCGGACATCACCGCATCCACCAGCGCCTGCACCTGCGCCTCGTCGATCTTTTCCAGAGTGGCGGAAAGCTCCATCGCGGCCTTTGCCGCAGTCTTTGTGATTTCCATTGCTGCCTCCTGCGCGTCTTAGCCTTTTTCGACGATCATCTGGTGCATCTTCTTTGCGATCTCACCCATGTTCTCGTGGTTGTAAAGGCCGCCGCCGACGATGATATCCTCGGCGCTGCTGTCCAGCGCCTGGGCAAAGGTCTCGAGCTTGATGCCGCCGGCGATCGCCTTGGGGGTATCGACACATTCCAGACGGCGCAGCTCCTCTACCGGGTCAACGCCGGTCGCCTGCATCTCATAGCCGACAGGGCAGCAGATGTCATCCGGCCCGAGCGGCGCGATCTCCTTGGCGCGGCCCTCCATGTCCTTGACCGCGCACATATCGACCAAAACCTTGCGGCCGTACTTGCGGGCCGTCTCGATGGTGGTCTCGATGGTCTCCATATTCGATGCGGCCAGCACCGAGACCATGTCCGCGCCGGCCTCGAAGGCGAGCTGGCTGATCACGCCGCCGCCGTCCATGATCTTGCAGTCGGCAAAGACGATCTTGTCCGGATAGAGCGCCTTGACCTTACGCACGATGGACATGCCCTGTGAAAGGCACAGCGGCGTTCCGATCTCGATGATATCGACGTATTCCCCCACCTGCTCGAGCACGCTGAGGGTTGTGGCCTCATCAAATACATCCAGGGCAACTTGCAGTTTTTTCATTTTAATATATCCTCCAATGTCGTCTTAAAATCCAGCATAGACATAATTTCGTCTACATAGGGATCCGGGTTGCCCAGGAAATCAAAGGCCTGCGGATTTTCCCGATAGGCGTTATAGACGGGATGGCCGAACTGAATCCCGAGATGGGGGTTCTCCCGAATTTTGGCAAAGCGCGGCGCGGGCACATCCTGATAGTTCGGGTTGGGAACCGCGCTGATCCTGCCCTCCTCCCGCATAATATACCAGCTCATTCCGTGGTAGTGTTTGACCGAGTCATAGGCCACCGGGCAGGGTGCATAGGCAAGGTTGCTGAAGACCAGCGGCCCTTCGCCGACGTTGATGGAGCAATGTCCGTAGTTGGGCGGAATGATAATCGCCTGCCCTGCCTCTACCACGGCAAAGATCAGGTCGGAGATCTTTACCTGCTGCGGATCGGTGTCAAAGTTGTCCGCGCGCTGGAGGACATACAGCGCACGGCCCTCGATGACCTCGTAAACCTCCGCATAGGTATTGGTGCGGGTGGGATTATAGCCGTGATAGTGGCCGGAGGTCTTCTTGCACTCGCCGTTGACCGTGCCATCCATAATTACGGTGATGTCATAGCGGTAATCCCGGCTCTCCAGAAGAGCCTGATCCTCCGGCAGACGGATGCCGCGGTAGACGTCATAGAATCGCTCGTCCGGATTGAGACCGGCCGCGTTCCGCAGCAGATTCATCATCTGATCGACGTTCTTGATAGCGTATGCATCATACTGCAGCGGGGCCAAAAGCGCGATGCGGTTTGTCCCCTCCTGCATATAAAGCTGCAAGCCACTATTTTTCAGCTCATTCATATCCATAGGTCCTTGCTACCTCCCGGTGCAGAATATAACGAAATTGCCTGTTCAAGGGCTTTGGGGAAAGGCGCCGGAAAGACCGGAATTTTTCCCTTTTCTTAAATATGTGGGGGATGGAACATCCCCCACATATCCGCTTTCACTATTTCTAATTGGTTCCTCTGAGCGCGGAATCCTTAGCCCTCGTAGTACTCCGAAATGTTCTCCGAAGTGACGAGCACGAAGGGGATCCAGGTGTACTTCTCAACTTCCTTGCCCTGTGCAGCAGCAACCGCCGCTTCCACAGCGCCCGCGCCCTGGCCGTTGCCGTCCTGGAACACGGTGGCGTCACCCTCGCCGGAGGCGACCATCTCCAGCGCGCTCTCGATGGCGTCAACGCCGATGACCACGATGTCGCTGCGGCCGGCCTCAGTGCAGGCAACCTTGCTGGCAACCGCCATATCGTCGTTGTCGCAGATGATGGCTTTCAGCTCGTCGCCGTACAGGTTGATCCAGTCGGAGGTGAAGGTGCTGGCCTTGTCGCCCTGCCAGTTGGCGTCCTGCTCGTCGAGCATCTTCCAGCCGGAGGCCGCGTCCATCACATTGTGGACGCCCTCGGTCCGCTGCATCGCCGCGGAGTTGCCGGTCGCGCCCTGGAGATGTGCATAACCGCCCGTCTCGCCGCAAACTTCGAGGATGAAGTTGCCCATGATCTCACCGGCCTCGACGTCGTTGGAGCCGACATAGGCGGTGCACAGGTCGATGTTGCTGGTCTGCGCGTTGACCTCGATGACCGGGATGCCGGCCTCGACGAGGAGGTCTACCGCGGGCGCGGAGGCCTCGGTCTCAGCGGGCTGGATGATCGCCGCGTCCACGCCGAGGTTGATCAGGTCCTGTGCCTGGGTCACCTGGGTGGCAGCGTCGCCGGCGCCGTCAAACAGATAGTATTCGGAGATAACGCCCTCCGCTTTGTACTTCTCGAGCAGCGCCTCGCCGCCCTCGTTGATCTTGACCTCAAAGTTGTTGGTCTGGTTTTTCTGCAGCCAGCCGATGACAATGCCGGAATCCTCTCCGCCGGCAGCCGCGCTGGAACCGGAACCGGATGCCTCGGAACCGCCTGCCGCCGAGGAGCCATCCCCGCCGCCACAGGCCACAAGAGCCATCGACATCGTGAGGGCGAGCAAAAGTGCGACGATCTTCTTCATGTTTCATTTCCTCCTTTTATTTCTGCGAATTATCCAAAGGACGTCCGCCTTGAAGGGCGTCCGCCTCCACAGAACAAGAAAGCTGTTAGCCGCGGCGCTTGTTGAGATAGTTGTCAAGCACCACCGAAAGAATGATGAGGATGCCCTTGAGCGCCATCTGATAATAGGAGTTGACCTGCAAGAGGTTCATGCCGTTATAGATAACGCCGATGATGATAATGCCGATGATGGTGCCGGGGATGGTCGAGATACCGCCGGCAAACGAGGTACCGCCGATGACGCAGGCGGCGATGGCGTCGGTCTCATAGCCGCTGCCGATGTTGGGCTGCGCGGCGTTGATGCGGCTGGTCAGGATGATGCCGGCCACGCCCGCGCAGGCGCCCATCCAGGCATAGGTAAAGGTCTGAACCCACTTGACCTTGATGCCCGAGGCGATCGCCGCGTTGATGTTACCGCCGACCGCATAGACAAAACGGCCGAATTTGGTGCAGTGCAGCAGGATAAAGGCGATGACCGCAAGGCCCAGGAAGATAAAGATACAAACCGGGATCACGTCGCCGACCTTGCCCATACCGATGGTGCGGAAGGACTTGTTGGTGATGGAGGAGGCCTTGCCGTCCGAGATGATGTAGGCCGCGCCGCGGATGACCAGCTGGGTGGCCAGGGTTACAACGAAGGGGAACAGCTTGAGGCGCGAGACCAGAAGGCCGTTGATAAATCCGAAAGCGGTGCACATCGCGATACTTGCGATGATGGCCACCGGAATGGGGGCGTTGGCCGCAAACGCACAGCCGATGACCACGCTGGTCAGCGCAAGCTGCGAGCCGATGGACAGGTCGATGCCGCCGGCGGTGATGACGAAAACCATGCCCAGGGCCAGACATCCGTTGACTGCAACGCTCTGCATAATGCTGAGCACATTGTTATAGGTGCGGAAGGTCGGGGATACGACCAGCATGATGCCCACCATCAAAAGCAGAATGAAGATGATGCCGTATTTCTTGAAAAAGGTCTCACGGGTCATCCCCAGAAACTGCCGGTCTTTCATTTTGGTCTGGTTCATATTAACAGCCTCCCATACTAAACATTGCCAAACATATTGTTCAGGACGGACATCTGATCGGCCTCTCCGGAAAGGACCTGCTCCCGCATGACGGAGTTGATGATGCGTCCTTCATGGTAGATGAGGATGCGGTCCGACATGCCCAGAACCTCCGGAAGCTCCGAGGAGATCAAAATGATCGCGAGGCCCTGTGCCGCAAGCTGGCACATCAACATATGAATTTCCGCCTTAGCACCCACGTCGACGCCGCGGGTGGGTTCGTCGAGGATCAGCACCTTCGGGTTGGTCATCATCCACTTGGCCAGAACCACCTTCTGCTGGTTGCCGCCGGAGAGCGAATAGGCCTCGGCGTCCATGCTGGCGGTTTTGACATGCAGCTTTTCCGCCATCTCGGTGCACTCGCGCAGCTCCCGTTTCGACTGGATGAACAATCCTTTCTGCCGCGCGCGGAGGTTTGGCAGGGAGATGTTCTCCTTGACCGAGCGGTTGAGGCAGAGGCCGAAGAGCTTTCTGTCCTCGTTGACCATCGCGATGCCAAGATCGATGGCCTTCTGCGGTTCCCGGATGCGGATCTCTTCTCCGTTGAGATAGAGGTGACCGCTTTCCAGCGGGTCGAGGCCGAAAATCGCGCGCATCGTCTCGCTGCGGCCCGATCCCACCAGACCGGAGAAGCCCAAAATCTCTCCGGCGTGGACCTCGAAGCTGATGTCGGTAAATCCCTTGCCGCACAGCCCCTCGACCTTGAAGACCGTCTGTCCGATCTCGCAGTCGACCTTGGGGAAGATGTTCAAAACTTCATGTCCCACCATCATGCTGACCAGCTCGTTTTTATTCGTCTCGGCCAGCGGTTTGGTGCCGATGTACTGCCCGTCGCGGAAGATCGAGATGGTATCGCAGATCTCGAAGATCTCCTCCATTCGGTGGGAGATGTAGATCACCGATACGCCTTGCTGCTTCAGCTGGCGGATGGTGGCGAAGAGCCGCTCGGTCTCGTTGCTGTCGAGCGAGGAGGTCGGTTCGTCCATAATGACGATCTTCGCGTCACAGGAGACCGCACGGATGATCTCCACCATCTGGGCCTGGGCGATTGTGAGTTTTTCCATCAGGGTGGTGGGGCTCACATGGAAATCAAACTGGTCGAGCACCTTCTGGGCGCGTTCGTTGGTCTTCTTCGGGTTGAGGAAGGGACCGACCGTGTCCTCCCGGTTGAGGAAGATGGACTCCGCGACGCTCAGATGCGGTTCGATATTCAGCTCCTGGTGAATCATTGAGATTCCGTGGCGCATCGCATCATAGGGATCGTTGGCGCGGTAGGGCTTTCCCTCCAGCTTCATCGTGCCGGTATCCGGCTTATACAGGCCGACGATGATCTTCATCAGCGTCGACTTTCCCGCTCCATTCTCCCCCAGCAGCGCATGGATTTCGCCGGGTTTGAGATGAAACTCCACATTTTTTAATGCCTTGGAACCACCAAAGTATTTGGAGATGTTTTGGCATTCAAAAATGTAGTCTTCTCCCATGAGCTCACGTCCTTTCTCCATGAGGAATAAAATTTTATTTTTTCGATTGCAAATCCATAAAATTTTTCTTCTTTCTCTTTTTTCACCACTTTTTCCAAATGATCTTTCGTTTTTTTAAGTATACTGCATTAAATACGGGGTGTCAACCGTTTTTCGCTAGGCATTGATCACAAAATATATATTTGTTATATGTACAGATTTCATCAATCTATGTCTTTATGAAAAAATTTTTCGTCCTTACTTGAAAATTGTAAATTTTAATTTTATAATAATCTCAACGGTTTTCCCCGCACTTGCCTGCCATCAGCACAAAAGCCGTTAACAACACCTTGATTTCCTATATATATTTCGGTATATAATAAAATAAGAAGATAAAATACATAAAATATGTGATTTTCAAAACCGGATAGAGGGGGGACCACTTTATGGCGGTCATCAGCAATATTCAGCGCAACTACGGGAATATGTTCTCGGCGGAAAAGCGGGCGGCGGATTTCATCCTGCAATATTCCGAAGAACTGATCGAGCAGAATTACACCATCTCCGAGCTCGCCGCCCGATGCGGCGCGAGCGAGGCGTCGATCATCCGGATGTGCAAGCGCATCGGTTATGCCGGTTTTGCCAGCCTCAAGATCACCCTGGCGCGTGAGCTGGAGCTGCGCGAGGGGCCGGAAAAGACCGGCGCAGCCACCCAGGGGATCGACGACGTCGCCAGCTACATAGAACAGCTGATGCGCGAAATTCAATATTCCGCCCGCAACATCGACCAGGAGACGGTGAACGCGTGTGTCGATCTCATCGTCAATTCCGAGATGATCACCACGATGGCCTGGGGCAACACCAACACCATCGCCGCGGACTTTGCCACCCGGTTGGCCTGCTGCCATCTCAACGCCTTTAATACCGAGACCACCGATTACGCCATCCGCCGGCTCGACCTGATGCCGCCCTCCGGCGTTCTGGTCGCCATCAGCCATTCCGGCACCGCGCTGCTGGTCAACGAGGCGATGCGGCTGGCCCAGAACCGCGGCATCAAGACCATCCTCATCACCAATACCCCCAACTCCCCGGCGCAGCAGTACGCCGACTTTCTGCTCTGCACCAACAACACCGGCCCCCTCGAGCACAAGTTCGGCTGCGACTCCCATATCATGGAGCTCATCATCGTCGACATCCTGATCTACTTCATCCAGCGCAGGCTCCAGTCGCAGGAGCCCGCCGAGGACACCGAGCTGCTGCTCGCCCAGTTCCACCGCTATCTCTATCTTTCAAAGTAAAACAAAAGGGGGCAGGCTCTGCCGTCCTGCAAGACGGTCCAAAGCCTGACCCCTTTATCCGCGTTTCACGCATACTTTCCATGTCCCGGGATGGCAGCCGGTTTCATCAGGCGAAATGCCGCCGGAACGGAGCTTTAACCATCATGGCGGCGCATCGCCCATCATTGCACAAAACGCCCGAAGGCGATGTTGCTCGCATCGCCTTCGGGCGTTGTCTTTCTGTTGGGGTCAGGTCGCGTCGCAGCGCAGCAGCGCGACCGCAACATCGTTGACATTGGTGCCGGTCGGGCCGGTGCGGATCAGGCCGCCCACCGCGTCGAGGGCGTGATAGGCGTCGTTCTCCCGCAGCACCTGATGGACGGTGTAGCCCGCCGCCCGCAGCGCGGCGAGGGTCTGCCCGTCGACGTAGCCGCCCGCCGCGTCGGTCGGGCCGTCGGTGCCGTCGCTGCCCACCGAGAAGACCGCCGCCCCGTCGATGCCGGCGATCTTTTCCGCCGCGGCGAGGGCGAGCTCCTGGTTGCGGCCGCCCAGCCCCTCGCCGGTCAGGTGGACCACCGTCTCCCCGCCGGCGAGGAAGGCCAGCGGCTTTTCTGTGCCCTGATGGCTGCGCAGGATGTCCCCGAGAAAGGCTCCGGCCTCCCGCGCCTCGCAGTCCAGGCAGTCGGTCAGCAGCAGCGGCTCATATCCCAGCGCGCGGCACTCGGCCGCCGCCGCGGCCGCCAGCTCCCGCACGCTGCCGGTGATCCGGGTGGTGACGTTGTCCAGCGTCTTGGGGGTCTCCTGCCCGAGCAGCGCGCGGGCCGTGTCGCTCAGGGTCAGCTGGTACTTGTCCGCGATCGCGAGCGCCTGCGCGCAGCTCGAGCGGTCGGGGTAGGCCGGGCCGCTGGCGATCATGTCCAGCGGGTCGCCGAGGATGTCGCTGAGCACGATGCTGAAGACCTGCGCCGGCGCGCAGAGCTGGGCGAACCGGCCGCCCTTGACCGCGCTCAGCCGCTTGCGGATGGTGTTGATCTCGACGATATCCGCCCCGCAGCCGAGCAGCTGGCGGGTGATGTCCTGCAGCTCTTCCGGCGCGACCAGCGGCTTCTCGAACAGCGCGCTGCCCCCGCCCGAGAGCAGAAAGAGCACGCTGTCCGCCGGGGTGAGCCCCTCCACCAGTTCCAGCGCGCGGCGGGTGCCGGCGAAGCTGCCCTCGTCCGGCACCGGGTGGCCGCCCTCACAGCAGACGACCCCGGGGATCTCCCCCGCGACATGCCCGTACTTGGTGACGACCACCCCGCCGTCGACCCCGCCCAGCGCCTCGACGGCGGCGTGGGCCATCTGCCAGGCCGCTTTGCCGGCGGCGACCAGCAGGGTTTTGCCGCCCCGGGGCCGGTACTCCTGCAGCGCGCGGCGCACCGCCTCGTCCGGGCGCACCGCCCGCAGGCTGGCCGCGATGATCCGGTCGGCGTCGGCGCGCAGTCCGTTTGCGCTCTGATCCATCGTTCTTCCCCCTCGCAATTTGTGATTTATTGACATCATACATCAAGGGATTGCAAGGTTCAACCCCCTCAAAATGCAGGAAGACGGGCTGCGGCCCGCCGCGGCGCGCAAAAAAAGGCATAAAAAAAGGCAGATCCTTTGGGATCTGCCCGGTCTGGTCCGACGCTCACTCCAGTTCGAAGGCGCCGGTGTAGAGCGCGTAATACTGTCCTTTCTGCGCGATCAGCTGGTCGTGGTCGCCCCGCTCGATGATCCGGCCCTGTTCGAGGACCATGATCGCCTTGGCGTTGCGGACCGTCGAGAGCCGGTGGGCGATGACGAAGACGGTCCGCCCCTCCATCAGCGCGTCCATGCCGTCCTGCACCAGCGCCTCGGTGCGGGTGTCGATCGAGCTGGTCGCCTCGTCCATGATCATGACCAGCGGGTTCGCGACCGCCGCCCGCGCGATCGAGATCAGCTGGCATTGGCCCTGCGAGAGGTTGTTGTTGTCGGCGCTGATCCTCGTCTGGTAGCCCTCGGGCAGCCGGGTGATGAAGGAGTCCGCGCCGGCCAGCCTGGCCGCCTCGATGCACTCCTCGTCGGTTGCGTCGAGCCGCCCGTAGCGGATGTTGTCCATCACGGTGCCGGTGAAGAGGTTGACATCCTGCAGGATGATCCCCATCGAGCGGCGCAGGTCGGGCTTGCGGATCTTGGTGATGTTGATGCCGTCGTACCGGATCTTGCCGTCGGCGAGGTCGTAGAACCGGTTGATCAGGTTGGTGATGGTCGTCTTGCCGGCGCCGGTGGCCCCGACGAAGGCGATCTTCTGGCCGGGCTTGGCGTACAGGCAGATGTCGTGGAGCACCGTCTTGTGGCCGTCGTAGCTGAAGTCCACATGGTCGAAGACCACGTTGCCCTGCACCCGGGTATAGGTCGTCGTGCCGTCGTGGTGCGGGTGTTTCCAGACGCTGATCGGGCCGTTCTCGCACTCGACGAGGGCGCCGTTCTCCTCCCTTGCGCGGGTCAGCGTCACATAGCCGTCGTCCTGCTCGGGCTCGTTGTCCATCAGCGCGAAGATCCGGCTCGCGCCCGCGAAGCCGAGCACCGCGCTGTTCATCTGCTGGGCGGTCTGGGTGATCGAGGAGGTGAACTGCCGGATCAGCCCGAGGAAGGAGATCAGGGTGCCCAGCGTCATCGAGAACATCCCCGAGCTGAACAGCGCCATCCCGCCGCCGACGACCGCCACCGCGAGGTATTGCAGGTTGCCGAAGCCGGACATCACCGGCATGATCGCGCCGGCCGCGCCGTTGGCCCGCAGCGTGTCGTTGTACAGCTCCTCGTTGAGCGCGCGCAGCTTCGCCTTGGTCTGCTCCTCATGGCAGAAGACCTTGACCACCTTCAGTCCGCCGAAGATCTCCTCGATGTAGCCGTTGACCGCGCCGGTCGCGTTCTGCTGGCGGGTGAAGTACCGCCCGCTGTACCGCACGATCAGCCGGGCCACCAGCACCATGACGGCGGAGAGGAGCACGACGATGCCGGTCAGCACCAGACTGAACCGAAGCATGAAGCAGAACGCGAAGACGATGGTGACCATCGAGGAGATCATCATCGGCAGGCTCTGGGCGATAAACTGCCGCAGCGTGTCGGTGTCGTTGGTGTAGACGCTCATGATGTCCCCGTGGGTGTGGGTGTCGAAAAACCGGATCGGGAAGGACTGCATCCGGGTGAACAGGTCGTCCCGGATCTCCTTGAGCACCTTCTGGCCGATCTTCGCGATGGTGCGGTTGTAGAACAGGGTGCCCAGCGCGCCGAGGAAGAAGACCGCGGCCATCGCCGCGACGACCCCCAGCAGTTTGCCGAACAGGTCCTCACCGGTGTTCACCATCTTCAGGATGTAGTCGTCGATGATGACCTGCATGAAGGAGTTGCCGAGCATCGCGGCGATCACGCTGACGAGGATGCAGAGCACGACAAAGCCGAACTCCCGCTTGTGGCGGGCGGTGATGTACTCCATCAGACGGGCCATTGTGCCCTTGTGGGATTTATTCATCCTGATCCCCTCCTTTCTGCTGGGACTGGTAGACTTCCCGGTAGATCTTGTTGGATTTCAGCAGCTCCTCATGGGTGCCGATCGCGTCGATCCTGCCGCCGTCCATGACGAGGATCCGGTCGGCGTCCTGCACCGAGGAGATCCGCTGGGCGATGATGATCTTGGTGGTCTGGGGCAGATAGGAGCGCAGCGCGCGGCGGATCAGCGCGTCGGTCCGGGTGTCCACCGCGCTGGTGGAGTCGTCGAGAATCAGGATCTTGGGCCGCTTGAGCAGCGCGCGGGCGATGCACAGCCGCTGTTTCTGGCCACCCGAGACGTTGGTGCCCCCCTGCTCGATGTAGGTGTCATACCCCTGCGGGAAGGCGCGGACGAACTCGTCCGCCTGCGCCATCTTGCAGGCCTCCACCAGCTCCTCGTCGGTCGCGTCGGGGTTGCCCCAGCGCAGGTTCTCCTTGATGGTGCCGGCGAAGAGCTGGTTCTTCTGCAACACCATCGCGACCGCGTTGCGCAGCGCCTCGACGTCGTAGTTCCGCACGTCCTTTCCGCCGACCTTCACGGTGCCCACCGTCGCGTCGTACAGCCGCGGGATCAGCTGGACCAGCGAGGATTTGCCCGAGCCGGTCCCGCCGATGATCCCGATCGTCTCCCCCGCGCGGATCTTCAGGTTGACCCCCGACAGGCAGAGGTTGTTGGGGTCGTTGACATAGCTGAAGCCGACCTGGTCGAAGTCGACCTCCCCGCTGGGGATCTCGGTTTCGGGCTGCGCGGGGTTCGCGATGCCCGGCTGCTCGGCGAAGATCTCCTGAATCCGGCCCACCGATTCGCGGGACATCATCAGCATGACATAGATCATCGAGAGCATCATCAGGCTCATCAGGATCATCATCGAATAGCTGATGAGGTTTTGCAGCTGGCCGGTGGTCATCGAGATGCCGGCCAGCACCGTCCCGTTCTTCGAGCCGACGATCGCCTTGGCCGAGAGCCACGCGATCAGGGTCAGGCAGGAGTAGATGCCCATCTGCATCAGGAACGGGTTGAAGGCGATGGTCTTCTCGGCCTTGGTGAAGTCGGTCTGGATCTCGCCGGAGATCTTCTCGAACTTCTGCGACTCGTAGTCCTCCCGCACGAAGCTCTTGACCACCCGGATGCCGTGCAGGTTCTCCCGAACCACCCCGTTGAGCCGGTCGTAGGTCTTGAAGACCCGGTGGAAGATCGGATGGGTCACCCGGGCAATTCCCATCAGGCAGCAGAAGAGGATCGGGACCACCACCAGATAGACCAGCCCGACCTGCCAGTTGATCGAGAAGGCCATAAAGAGCGCGCAGAGGATCGAGATCGGCGCCTTCGCGGCGACCCGCAGGATCATCATGAAGGCGTTCTGCAGGTTGATCACGTCGGTGGTCATCCGGGTGACTAGGCTGTTGGTGGAGAACTTGTCGATGTTGGTGAAGGCGAAATTCTGAATCCGCTCGAACATCTCATCGCGCAGATTCCTGGACAGCCCGGCCGCCGCCTTGGTCGAGATCAGCCCGCTGGCCGTGCCCAGAATCAGGCACACCAGCGCGACCAGCACCAGCCGCAGCCCATAGCGCCCGATCATCGCCATCGTCGTCTGGGTGCCCGACAGCTCGTCGATGAACCGCCCGATGATGAGGGTCAGGCAGAGCTCCCCCACCGTCTCCAGCGCCACCAGCACCGGGGTCAGGACGGCGTCCTTCTTAAAGTTTTTCAGATATTTCAGTAATTGTACCATGCGTATCAGGTTTCCTCCTTTGTGCAAGACGGGACGGCCTGCCCCGCCGGGGGGCCGCCCTCCCGGGCGCCTTTTGCGTTTTTCAGAATGGTCCGCAGCGATCGCTCCAGCACCCCCAGATCCTCCCGCGCGATCCCCGCGCAGAGGGTCCGGTCCAGCCCCGCGATCCGCCGGTGTACCTCCCCCTCGACGGCCCGCGCCCGCGCGGTCAGCAGAAGCTCCTTCTGCCGGTTGTCCGCCCGGCTGATCCGGGCGCGCACATACC
The DNA here is from genome assembly GCA_944386485.1 of uncultured Pygmaiobacter sp. Taxonomy (GTDB): domain Bacteria; phylum Bacillota; class Clostridia; order Oscillospirales; family Ruminococcaceae; genus Pygmaiobacter. The sequence continues at coordinate 29,989 of CALXBG010000046.1, forward strand.
CGCGCTTTTGCAGCCCCTTGAGGGTCTCGCAGATCGCCGCCTTGGACAGCCCGGTGCGCCGCGCGAGGGCGGTGAGGGAGGCGGGCGCGCCGACGGCGCGCTCCAGCGCGAAGAGCTCCTCGAGCACGAACACCTGCGCGAAGGAGAGCGTATCCCCTTCAAACAGGCTGCCGGCGTCGACCGGCAGCGCGCTGTTGATCTGCCGGATCAGACCGGCAATGCGTCCCTGCGGCATCCCGCCCCCTCCTTTCGGCCGCGAATCATTCGGTGAAAAACCTTTCGGCCCTACAACTATTCATTATAGGGGATTTCGGTTGAAAGTGAATTTAGACTATGTTATTATAAATAAGCAATCCTTATCAATTAGAGGAGGGAACGCGCGGATGAACACAACCCAACTGGCCTGTTTTGTCGCGGTGGCGCAGACGCTGAACTTCGCCCGGGCGGCCGAGCAGCTGCATGTGACCCAGCCGGCGGTGACCCAGCAGATCCACGCGCTGGAGGCGGAGCTGAAGGTCCAGCTCTTCCGCCGCACGACCCGGACCGTAGAGCTCACGAAGGAGGGGCTGGTCTTTCTGGGGGACGCCTCGGCGATGCTGGCGATCTACCGGCGGGTGAAGGAGCGGGCGGAGTGCGCCGACGCGGACAGCCGGGAGTCCTTTCTCATCGGCTGCCACAGCACCAACGACCTCTGGCCGCTGGCCCTGCCGCTGGCCCGGATGCGATCGCAGCGGCAAAACCTCTACCCGGTCTTCCGGGTCATCCCGTTCGAGCACCTCTACCGGCGGCTGCTGGAGGAGGCGGTGGACGTGGTCGTCGCGTTCCGGGAGGACGCGTCCAAGGAGGGGATTCACTATCAGGAGCTGACCCGGGTGTCCCTGACGCGGGTGGCGCCCGCCCCGCCGGAGTGCCCCGACGGGCTGCGGCTGTGCGACCTGACGCGGGAGCCGCTGGTCGTGCTCGACCCACAGAAGTGCCCCGCCGCCTACCGCGTGCCGCTGCACCGGGTGCTGGAGAGCTGTTCCCCCGCGCAGGTCTACTTCTGCGACACCGTCGAGGCCGCGCTGACCCTGGCCCGGGCGGGCTTTGGCGCCGCGCTGCTGCCCGACCTCTTCCAGAGCCGGCCAAGCGCGCTCTGCTTCACCCCCGTCGTCGACGCCGCCCCCCTCTCCTACGGCCTGCACTACAAGACCCTGACCGGCCACCCGCTGCGCCGGGACTTTGTCCGGCTGGCCCGCCAGACCCTGGGCGACCCGGCCCCGGCGGATTCTGAATAAATATTCATAAATAATGAAAAAATGCACCCTCGCAGGAGGGTGCATTTTTTTTGGAATTTTGGGCGCGGCGCTCTTTTTTATATGACAAATTGCATTATATAACATCTTATATAACTTATCATGCATATCACAACATATTATAGATAATATCACCATATTATTGAATATTTCTGGATAAACTTATGATATAATAACCAAATTTTAGAAAATTTTATTCGTCGTTTTGCTCTCACTTATCATGTTGTCCTTGTACAAAAAATAGAAAACAAATCGCCCGTATTGACTTTTGGAACGGGGGACATGTATTCTATGCATAGCGAAATTTCATGCATCCCAAAAAAGAGAAAAAAGCGGAGGGGGCGAAGGGCAGAACAAACTTGATTCGGTTGCAGCGAAAAAAAATGACAAGTAAAGGAGTGAGAAGACGGCATGGGAGAATTCGTTCTGGAAATGAAAAACATCTCCAAAAACTTTGGTGGTGTGCACGCGCTCAGCGACGTGACTCTGGAACTGAAAAAAGGAGAAGTTCTCTGTCTGGTGGGCGAGAACGGCGCGGGAAAATCCACCCTGATGAAGATTCTGTCCGGCGTGGTCAAGCCGACCTCGGGCAGCATCCTTCTCAACGGCAATGAGGTACACATTGAAAACCCGACCCAGGCCTACCAACTCGGCATCAGCATTGTGCATCAGGAGCTCGTTCAGATCCCCTATATGTCGATTGCCGAAAACATCTACATCGGCCGCTATCCCAAAAAGATGGGGCAGATTGATTTCGCCCAGCTGCGCAAAAACACATTGGACCTGATGGACCGGCTGGACGTCCACTTCGATCCCGATTCCAAGATCTCGCGTTACAGCGTGGCCCACCGCCAGCTGATCGAGATCCTCAAGGCCCTCTCCTACAACTCCTCGGTGATCATCTTCGACGAGCCGACCGCGGCGCTGACCACCGACGAGTGCGAGATCCTCTACCGGATCGTGCGGGATCTCAAAAAGCAGGGCATCTCGATCATCTTCATCTCGCACCGGATGGCCGACATCTTCGAGATCGGCGACCGGGTGCACGTGCTGCGGGACGGCAAGACCTCCGGCGGCGGGATGGTGTCCGAGCTCTCCGAGAAGGAGATCGTGCGGATGATGGTCGGCCGGACGCTGGACCAGCAGTTCGGCGAGAAGAACAACACCCCCGGCGAGGTCGTCCTCGAGGTGCGCAACCTGACCAATGAGCGGCTGCACGGCATCTCCTTCAGCCTGCGCAAAGGCGAGGTGCTGGGGCTGGGCGGCCTGATCGGCGCGGGGCGCACCGAGATCCTGCGGGCGATCTTCGGCATCGACGACTACCAGGGCCAGATCCTCCTCAACGGGGCCGACATCCGCTGCAAGGACCCGGCGGACGCCATCCAGAAGGGCTTCTCGATGGTGCCGGAGGACCGCAAGGACTACGGCGTCATCCTCGGCCACTCGATTTTGCAGAACATCGAGCTGGGCATCCTCAAGCGGCTGTCCCATCTGGGCATCATGAACCGGCGCAAGGAACAGAAGACCGCGCAGAGCTTTCTCGATCAGCTGCGCATCCGGGCGCCCGGAACCCGGACGCTGGTCGGCTCGCTGAGCGGCGGCAACCAGCAGAAGGTCGTCGTCGCCCGCTGTCTGGCCTCCGACCCCCAGATTCTTCTGCTGGACGAGCCCACCCGCGGCGTCGACGTCGGCGCCAAGGCGGAGATCTACAAGATCATCGACGACCTGGCCTGCTCGGGCGTGGCGATCCTGATGGTCTCCTCCGAGTTGCCCGAGCTGATCGCGGTCAGCGATCGCATCGCGGTCATGCACGAGGGAAATCTCACCGGAATTCTTGAGGCCTCCGAGGCGACCGAGGAATCGGTCATGCATCTGGCCATCTGATCTTGGCAGGAAAGGAAGGAAAAAAGTGAAAGCCGAAAACACCAAAACCAAATTCTCCGACAATGCGCTGGTCAAGCGCATCATGGGTTCTGAGTACATCACCCTGACCGGCATCATCTGCCTGATCATCACCTTCTCGATTGTGGTCCAGTTCGTCAACCAGAACTTCATGACGGTGGACAACATCCTGAACATCGGCCGTCAGATCGTGGTCTACGGCGTGCTCTCCTGCGCGCTGGCCTTCCCGATGATCAACGGCACCTTCGACTTGTCGATCAGCTCCTCGGCCGCGCTGGGCGGCATGCTGACCGCCCTGTTCATCACCGACGGCCTGGGCGGGCTGACCCTGCCGATGCCGGTGGCCATCCTGGTCTCGATCATCGTCTGCTGCCTGATCGGCGTGATCAACGGCACCATCATCTCCTACACCACCATCCCGCCCTTCATCGTCACCCTGGGCACCCAGACGGCGGTGCGCGGCGCGGTCTACCTGATCAGCAACAACAAGCCCATCGGCGGACTGCCCGACAACTTCCTGCTGCTCGCCAGCGACCTGGGCCCGATTCCCCTGCAGGTCCTGCTGATGCTGCTGATCTTTGTCGTGGTCGCCTTCGTGCTCAACCGGACCTCCTTCGGCCGCAAGATCTACGCCAACGGCGGCAACTACCAGGCGGCCTTCCAGTCCGGCGTGCGGGTGGGCCGGGTGCGCACCGCGGCCTACATCATCAGCGGCGGGCTGAGCGCGGTGGCCGGCATCCTGCTGACCGCCCGGGTCGGTTCGGCCCAGCCGACCGCCTGCAACACCTATGAGGGCATCGCGATCTCCGCCTGCGCGATGGGCGGCGTCTCGCTGGCCGGCGGCAGCGGCATGGTGACCGGCATCTTCTTCGGCTCGATCATGATGGGTCTGCTCACCAACGGCATGAACCTGATGCGGATCAGCTCCAACTGGCAGTGGGTCGTGCGCGGCGTGCTGCTGATTGCGGCGGTCTTCTACTCGCTGTGGATCACCAACCGGACCAACCGGATCAAAAAGTGAACCCGGCCAAATCCTGAAAACAGGGACGCCGAGCGGCGCCCTTGAAAAAAGCAGAGAAAAATGGAGGTAAAGAAAATGTTGAAGAAACTGATGGCAACCCTGTTGGCCCTGTGCCTGGCGTTCTCCCTCGCCGCCTGCGGCGGCGGCTCCAGCTCGGGCGGCGGCTCCAGCGCGGCGGCGGGCGGAGAGGACAAGGTCCGCGTCGCCTTCATGCCCTTCTCGATGGCCGAGGAGTTCGGCATCGACGTGCTCAACGGCGTGCAGAACGCCTGCGACGCGGCCGGGTATGAGCTGATCCCGCTGGACCCCAACGCCGACCTGCAGACCGAGGTCTCGCTGATTGAGGACATGATCACCGAGGGCGTCGACGCGATCATCTTCGCCGCCATCGACGGCCAGTCGATGGACGAGATCGTCGAGAAGGCGCAGGAGGCCGGGGTCGTGATGGTCGACTACGACTGCACCGTCGTCAGCGGCATCACCGACATCACCGTCAAGAGCGACGACGAGAAGGGCGGCGCGATGGCGGCCGAGATCCTGGCCGAGGCCATCGGCGGCGAGGGCACCGTCCTGTACTACGAGGAGAGCCCCGGCGTCGGGTCCGGCGTGTGGCGCAACAAGGGCTTCTGCGATTACATGGCCGAGAACTATCCCGACATTGAGCTGATTCCCAACCGTCCCTCCGACAACAGCCGTGCCGGCGCGCAGACCTGGGCGATCGACATGCTCTCCGCCTATCCCGAGATCGACGGCATCTTCACCTACTGGGGCGACGCGGCCATCGGCTCCTACTACGGCGTCAAGGAGATCGGCCGTGAGGACGTCAAGATCGTCGGTTACGACGCGACCCCCGAGCAGAAGGAGATCATGGAGGCCGACGGCGCCGACTGCCAGCTGATCGCCAGCGTCGCGATGTTCCCCAAGAAGATGGGCCGCTTCTGCGTTGAGACCCTGACCGATTACCTCGCGGGCGACTACAAGAAGGAGAGCACCGACGACATCGTCTTCCTCGAGCCGGGCTGCCTGTACGCGGAGAGCGCGTCGGAGTACGTCGACGAAGAATAAGAAAAGAGCAGATTGAGGTCTTGTAGACTGCGCTGCGGATCATCACGCCGGGCGTTTTCGCCCGGCGTGATGAGCGCCGCGGCAGAATAAAAAAGGAGAGATAACATGAAGATGCAGGAAAATCTGACCGCACCCGATCAGGTCGCGGCGATCGCGGGCCGGCTGCTGGACAAGGCGAAGGCGGGCGGCGGGCTCCGGCGGGTCTACTGTGTGGCCTGCGGCGGTTCGCTGGGCGGGCTCTATCCGCTGGACTATCTGATCCGCACCGAGACCAAATCGCTGTTTGTGACCAGCGTCACCGCGAATGAGTTTGTCCACGCCACCCCCGCCGGGGTTGACGCCAACGCGCTGGTGGTGGTCATGTCGATGGCCGGCACCACCCCCGAGACCGTCCGCGCGGCCCACCGCGCCAAGGAGCTGGGCGCCGCCGTGCTCGCCCTCTCCTCCAAAAAGGAGGTCCCGCTCACCGAGGGCGCCGACGAGATCATAGTCTACGGCGCGGAGAACTGCTCCTGGCAGCAGACCAATCAGGCGCTGCTGCTGAAGCTGGGCGGCGAGCTGTTGCACCGCTGCGAGGGCTGGGCCGGCCACGAGCAGCTGCAGCAGGCGCTCGGGCAGCTGGACGACGTCTGCGGCGCCGCGATCCAGAAGGCCGCCGCGCCGGCGCTGCAGTTCGCGCAGCTGCACCGGGACGACGAGGTGATCTACACCGTCGGCAGCGGCCCGATGAGCCGGCTGGCCTACACCACCTGCATCTGCCATCTGATGGAGATGGAGTGGATCAACTCCTCGAGCTTCCACTCGGGCGAGTTCTTCCACGGTCCCTTCGAGATCACCGACAAGGGCGTGCCCTTCCTGCTCTTCCTCTCGGGCGGCCGCACCCGGTTCCTCGACGAGCGCGCGGGCAACTTCCTGGCGCGGTACACCGATCAGCTCGAGCGCATCGACGCGCGGGACTATGGGATGGACCGGCTGCCCGCCGGGGTCGCGGAGTTCTTCGAGCCGGTGGTGCTGGGCGCCGTGGCCCGGGTCTACACCACGACGCTGGCCAGGGAGAAGAAGCATCCGTTCCTGTACCGCAAATACATGTTCAAGGTGGAATACTGAGCCGAGGGCCGGGAGGAAAGAAAAATGAAACAGAATTATACGACTGGGGAAGAGATCCGCGCTGTCGCGGAACAGATCAAGGCGCGCGCCGACAGCGCCGGCGGGCTCAAGCGGATTTTCTGCGTGGCCTGCGGCGGTTCGCTGGGCGGGCTTTACCCGCTGGAGTACCTGCTCCGCTGTGAGTCCAAGGAACTGAACGTCTACTCGATCAGCTCCAACGAGTTCGTCTACGCCACCCCCGCCGGGGTCGACGAGAACGCGCTGGTGGTGACCTGCTCGATGACCGGCACCACCCCCGAGACGGTCGAGGCCGCCCTGCGCGCGCGGGAGCGCGGCGCGATTGTGGTCACGATGAGCGCCTCGGCCGACACCCCGCTGGCCGAACAGGGACAGTTCCATCTGGTCTACGCCAACTCCCACGAGCTGCACGGCGGTTACGACGCCACCAACATGGCCCTCGCGCTGCGGCTGGGCTTCGAGCTGCTGCGGGTCTGCGACGGCTATGCCCACTACGAGGAGGCGATGGCCGGCTTCGAGGTGCTCGACGCGTCGATCGGCAAGGCGCTGGCCCGCTGCAAGCGCCGGGCGGATCAGTTCGGCCGGGAGCACAAGGACGACAAGGTGATCTACACCGTCGGCAGCGGCCCGAGCGCCAGCGTGGCCTATATGGAATCCATCTGCATGCTGATCGAGATGGAGTGGATCAACTCCAGCTCGATCCACGCCGGAGAGCTGTTCCACGGCCCGTTTGAGATCGCCGACTTCGACACCCCGTTCCTGATCTTCATGAGCGAGGGCAAGGCCCGGGCGCTGGACGAGCGCGCGCTGCGGTTCCTGCAGAAGTACGCCGGCCGGGTCACCGTCATCGACGCCAAGGAGATGGGGGTCAGCATCATTGCCCCCGCCGTGGAGGAGTATTTCAGCCCGCTGTACAACTGGGAGGCCGCTTTCGTCTTCTCGCAGAGCCTGGCCGAGAGCAAGAACCATCCGCTCTTCCAGCGCCGGTACATGTTCAAGGTACCCTATTGAGAGGAGAGGAAATCAATGGTCAGGGTCTACTGTGTCGGGGACAACAACGTGGACATCTACCTGCACACCGGCACCGTGTATCCCGGCGGGAGCTGTGTCAATGTGGCCGCGGCGGTCAGCCAATGCGGGCACAAGGCCGCCTTTGTGAGCACGGTGGGCAATGACCGGCTGGGCGACCTGCAGGCCGACTCGCTGCGGGCGGTCGGGGTGGACGTCTCCCACCTGCACCGGATCGACGCGCAGACCCCCTGGTGTTTCATCACGGTGAAGGACGGCGAGCGGATCTTCGGGCGCAACTGCGTGCAGGCCCGCCGGGAACTGCCCATCAGCGTCGAGGATGTCCGGCGCGGCCAGAACGGCGAGTGGGATCTGCTCTACACCTGCTCGGACGCCTTCTACGCGCCCGGCGCGATCGAGCAGTTCGGCCGCTCGGACTACCCCGCGGTCTGCGATTTCACCACCCGCTGGACCGAGGAGTCGCTGCGGGAGGGCTGCCGGCATTTCAGCCATCCCTATCTGTCCTGTGAACAGCTCACCGAGGCGCAGGTTCAGCAGCTGCTGGGGCGCTGCGTCGACGAGTGGGGCGCGAAGCTCGCCGTCGGCACGATGGGCATGCGCGGTTCGATGGTCTACAACGGCCGGAAATTCTACCGCCAGAAGGCCTATCCGGTCCAGACGGTGGACACGCTGGGCGCCGGGGACAGCTTTCTTGCGACCTTCACCGTCTGCTACTTCGACGGGCTCAAGCTGCTGCGCAGCTGGCAGACCGGCGAGCAGGGCATCCGCGCCGACAGCGAGGGCTTTCTCGCCTGCGAGGACCGGCTGATCGAGAAGAGCCTGGCCTTCGCGGCGCTGCGGGCGGCGCGCACCTGTCAGGACTACGGCGGGTTCGGCCATGGCATTCCGTTTGAAAAAGAGATGATCGACGAGACGGCAATCTGACGGCAAAGCGAGGAGTGAAGATGAAGAGAGAACAGATCTCGGTGGGCAGCTACACCTACCCCTACCATTCGCTGGACTTCTTTTTGGACTCGATGCAGCGGCTGGGGGTGCAGAAGATCGAGCTGTGGGCGGCCGAGCCGCACCTGTATTTCGCGGACTGCAACTACTATGAGAGCGCGCAGATCGCGCAAAAGATCGCCGCGCGGGGGATCGAGGTCTGCTGCGTGACCCCCGAGCAATGCATGTACCCGATCAACATCGGCGCCCGCAGCCGGGACACCCGCCGGCGCAGCGTGGACTTCTTCCGCCGCGCGGTGGACGTCGCCCAGCAGATGAGCGCGCCCAAGGTGCTGGTGACCTCGGGCCATCACAACTATGACGACAGCGCGCAGGACTGCTGGAACTGGTGTGTGGAATCGCTGGGCGAGCTGGCGGACTACGCCGCCCGGCGGGGGGTCTGCCTGGTCTTTGAGCCGCTGGTGCGGCCGGTCGACGTGGTCACCCGCGCCGAGCAGGCCCGGCGGATGCTGGACGAGGTGGATCGGTACGACAGCCTCAAGGGGATGATCGACGTGGACGAATCCGCCCGCTTCGGCCAGAGCCCCGCGGACTTCCTGCGGGCCTTCGGGCTCGAGCGGTTCGGCCACGTCCACTTCATCGACGGGATGCCCGGCGGGCATCTGGTGCCGGGCGAGGGCGCGCTGCCGATGACCCGGTACCTCGAGGAGCTGGACCAGGCGGGGTACACCGGCGACATCTCGCTGGAGATCATGAACGAGCGGTACTACGCGCAGCCCGAGCAGGCGATTCAAAAGGCGCTGGACTTCTTTGAGGAATACCTCAACACCCATAACTGAAACGAGGAGGAATTACAATGGTCAACGAAAAACTCAAAAAGGTGCTCGAGGGGGTCGGTGAGAACATCCCCGCAATGGAGCGCGCCGCGCAGGAGGTCTTCGACAAGGGGGTCAAAAACCTGTTCCTGATCGGCTGCGGCGGGTCCTATTCCTACATGATGCCCTGGAAGTATTTCCTGGACGGCAAGAGCCGCATCCCCGCCCATCTGGAGATCGCGGCCGAGCTGAAGGTCAAGCACCACCTCGCGCTGGGTGAGGGCTCGGTCTGCCTGTTCACCTCCAAGAGCGGCGACACCAAGGAGATCGTCGAGATCATGGAGTTCTGCAAAAAGCAGGGCGCGACCACCGTCGCCTTCGTCGCGACCGAGGAGAACCCGATGCGGCAGTTCGCCGACTACATGTTCTTCGCGGACTGCGGCGAGGAGTACTCCACCCACACCTTCTTCTGCGGCATCGCGACCTTCCTGCTGCGGCTGCTCTTCCTCAACGGGGAGTTCGACGGCTATGACCGGTTCCTCTCCCAGATGATGGCGATGGGCCCCGCCCTCGACGCGGCGCGCGCGTCGGTGGTCGAGCGGTGCGAGGCCTACGGCAAGAAGCACAAGGACACCCCCTGGCATCTGGTGCTGGGCAGCGGGGCGACCTGGGGCGAGGCCTACTGCTACGCGATGTGCATTCTGGAGGAGATGCAGTGGATCAAGACCAAGTCGATCCACGCGGCCGAGTTCTTCCACGGCACCATCGAGCTGGTCGAGCCGGGCACCAGCGTGATCATGATGTACGGCGAGGACGAGACCCGTCCGCTGATGGACCGCGCCTACCGCTTCATCTCCTCGATCACCGACCAGATCCTGATCTTCGACACCAAGGATCTCGAGATGCCCTTTGATCCGGAGTTCCGCGGCATGGTCGCGCCGATCTTCCTGGGCCACATGACCGGGGTGCTGAGCAAGGTGCTCGAGCGGGAGCGCGGGCACGATCTGTCCATCCGCAGGTATTACCGCCAGATGGAGTATTAAAAGGAGGGTCTTGCGTGAAATTACAGGTCGCTTTGGACTGCCCCACCCTCGGTGAGGCGGTGGACATCCTCAACGCGGTGTCCCCTTGGATCGACATCGCAGAGATCGGCTCGGTCGGCATGTACGAGGGCCTGCGGGCCAGCCGGGTAATCCGGGACCAATTTCCCCAGCTCGAGATCCTCAACGACCTGAAGATTCACGACGGCGGGTACAGCTGCACCCGCGCCGCCTACGAGAACGGTGCGGACTATGTCACCGTCCTCGCGGCGGCGGAGGACATCACCATCCTGCAGGCGGTGCGCGCGGGCCGGGACTTCGGCATCAAGGTGGTCGCGGACATGATCGGCTGTCAGAATCTGGTCGAGCGGATGCGCGCGGTGGACCAGATGGGGGTGGACTACATCGCGGTCCACCTCGCGGTGGACGCCCAGGACCCGCGGGTCTCGCCGCTGGAGGACCTGCAGATCGCCAGACTGGTGGTCAAGAACGCCGGCCTGTCGGTCGCGGGCGGGGTCGGCCCCGCGGGGATCGAAAAAATCGCCGCCTGCCAACCCGATATCGTGGTCAGCGGCGGCGCGATCTGTGGGGCCGAAAACCCGGCCGAGGCGGCGCGGGCGATCAAAGAGGTGATGGTGCGGTATGGATAACTGCGCGCTGCGCCGCCGGATGCTCGGGCGGCTGGAACACGCGCTGCTGTCGGTCGACCGCGCCCAACTCGACCAGCTCACCGAGATGGTCGACCGCGCCGACCGGGTCTTCGTGGCCGGGGCGGGCAGGACGCAGCTGGGGCTGCGGGGGTTCGCGATGGCACTCATGCAGATCGGCCTGCAAAGCTATGTGGTGGGCGAGACGACGACCCCCGGCATCCGTGCCGGGGATCTGCTCGTCGCCGCCTCCAACACCGGGCGGACGATGACCACCCGCTGCTTCATCCAGCAGGCCCGCCTGCAGGGGGCAAAGGTCGCGCTGATCACCGCGTCGCCCCAGAGCGGGGCGGCCGCGAGCTCAGATTTCGTGCTGACCCTGCAGCCCGCGGGCGACCCGCTGCAGCAGGGCGATCTGACCGACTCCAGCTTCGAGTACGCGCTGCTGCCGCTGGGGGACTGCGTCGTCGAGGCGCTGGCCCGGCGGCGCCACCAGACGCTGCGCGATGTGATGCGCCGCCACGCGAACATGGAGTGAGCGGTCAGTAGTCGAAGGCCTCCGAGTTCTGCACCTCGTAGACATAGCGGTCCCCGCGGATCGCCTGTTCGGTGCGGTGGATCGGCACCCCGCCGGCGGAGTTGACCTCCGAGACCTCGAGGATCGGGTCATTGGCCCGCAGTCCCAGCAGCCGGGCGTCCTCCTCACTCGCGCGGGAGAGCTGTACCCAGGTGTGGGTCGCGATCCGCTCGATCTGGAAGTCGGCGCGCAGGATGCCGTACAGCGAGGCGTTCTCCAGGTCATAGGACATCAGCCGGCGGAAGGACTCGGTGAAGAAATTGCGCTCGACGATGACCGGCAGGTCGTCCGAGCAGAGCACCCGGTGGATGAACAGCACCTTGCTGTTGGGCGGGATCTGCAACAGCCGGATGTCCTTCTCGGTGGGCAGCTGGAGCGAGATCTGAAGGATGTGGGAGCTCGGGCGGGTGCCGTTCGCCTCGCAGGCGTTGGTGAAGCCGCCGCCGTTGCGGGACAGCCGGTGGTTGACCGTCTTGTTGCAGACAAAGGTCCCCTTTCCCTGCCGGCTCTCCAGCAGTCCCTCCCGGATCAGCTCGGCCAGCGCCTTGCGCACCGTGATCCGGCTGACCGAGAACTGCTCGCAAAAGGCCGCCTCGGTCGGCAGCTGGTCGCCCTGGCGCAGGTCGCCCGCCGTGATCTGCTGACGGATGTGCTCTTTCAGCCGCTCGTACATGGGCTGGCCCTCCCGTCTTTGCATCAGAACCCCTCCTTCTCCCCTGTGCCCCGGCGCGGGGCGAGCCCCGCGCACTTGTTATATCAGTTATTATACTATCATAATATCGGTTTTGCGAAATTTGTCAAATCCCGGCAACGGGAAAGAAAGGAAACCGGAGATGAGCCTGAAAAAAGAACAGATCGCGGGTGGAAACTATCCCTATCTGCGCCACCCCTTCTCCTATTTTGTCGCGTCGATGCAGCGGCTGGGGATTCACTTCATCGAGTTTTACGCCGCCAGCCCGCACCTGTACGTCTGGGACTACACCCCCGCGCAGGTCTATGCCCACCGGCGGATGCTGGAACAGGCGCAGATCAAGGTGGTCTGCTTCACCGCCGAGCAATGCCTGTACCCGATCAGCGTCGCGACCGAGGACCCGCTCGTGCGGGAGCGCTCGCTGCGCTACTACGAGCGGGCGCTGGAGCAGGCCGCGGTGCTCGAATCCCCCAACATGCAGATGATCTCGGGCGGCGGCCTGATCGGCAGCGACCCCGCCGAGAACTGGAAGCGGTCGGCGGACGGGATCTACCGGCTGACCCGGCGGGCCGAGCAGCTCGGGGTGACCATCCTGCTCGAGGCCGACCGGACCTGCACCGTCACCAACACCCCCCAGCAGCTCCAGATGATCAGCGAGATCGGCAGTCCCCGGCTGAGCGGGATGATCGACACCAACGCGGTCTACCACGCGAAGGAGGACTTCGCCGAGTGTGTCCGGCTGCTGGGCGACAATCTGCGCCATCTGCACTTCATCGACATCAACCAGCAGGCCGGCTGTCTGGTGCCCGGCACCGGCATCCTGCCGATGGCGGACTACCTGAAGATCCTCGGCCAGAGCGGGTACCAGGGCTATCTGGTGCCCGAGCTGTGGGGCACCAGGTACCAGGACTGCGCCGAGGAGGCGATGGCCCAGGGCCTCGCCTTCTGCCAGAACGCGCTCTAGTTTCTCCCCTTGGGCCGCGCCTTTCGGCGCGGCTCTTTTTTTGCGTCCCGCGCGGCAAAAACACAGCGGGCCGCCCCGAAGGGGGGCAGCCCGCTGTTTCGCGCCAACGCGGCGCTCAAAAATCGGGGCAGGCGTCGGCCTCGGCGCGCAGCATCCGGTCCCGGTCGGCGGGGCAGAGCCAGCCGTCGGCGATCTGGGCGTCGATGGCGGCGGCAAACCGCGCGAGGTACTGCGGCTTGCTGCCCCACAGCGCCCGCAGCCGCTCGGGGGCAAAACGGATCAGGGTGCCGCTGACCTGCTCGTTCGGGTCGCAGCCGTCATAGCGGCCTGCCGGCAGGTCGAGGTAGGGGGTGCGGAACCCGCCGACCGCGTTGCCGTGCTCGTCCCGCACCAGCCCGCCCTCCGCGTCCCGCCGGATGCGGGGCGCGCAGGCGGGCGCGACGCCGGTGGTGTGCCAGCGGTAGAGCTGCTCGAGGAACCCGTCGACATAGCAGTCGAGCGGGAAGGTGTTGAGGGTCCGCAGCACCTCGCCCGAGGGCGGGCTGAAGACCCGGCCGGCCCGCTCGATCTCCGCGACGGCGGGGCGGACGGGGCAGGCCAGGTCGGTGTGGGGCGAACCGGCGACCTCGTAGTAGCGGCAGCGGTCGCCCGGCTCGTCCCGGTCCTCGGGCAGCGGTCCGGTGCCCATCCCGCGGAACAGGGTCAGATCCCCCTCGCTCGAGATCAGGATGAAGGGAATCCGGCTGCGAAACGCGGCCCGGCTGGTCAGGTCGGCGTACATCCCCCGGCCGGTCTGGCGCAGCCCGCGCTCGATCGCGGCCCCGACGATGTTGAGGTAGCCGTCAAAGAGGGGCTGCCCCTCCCCGCTGAGGATGGGGTCGAAGTAGTGGATGAAGGTGTTGAGGTAGGCGCCGCTCTGGCTCTGGCCGGTCAGGCAGAGGTAGGTCATCGGGCCGCTGCCGAAGAAGCCGGACTGCGCCCGCAGCCAGCTGCCGACCTGTCCGAGCATATCCCAAATCAGCCCCTCCTCGGTGCCGGGGATGCTGCCGCCGGCGAAGGGAGCGGGCTGGGGTACCGTCTCGCCCGAGCCCCAGTTGAGGCCGGCGTACCGGGCATAGTCGAAGTTCTTGAGGCTCTGGGCATTGACCGGCTTGGAGGTAATGCCGATATAGCCGTGGCCGTTTGCCATGCACCAGCGATAGATGCGGTGCCACAGATCCTCGATGTCATAGTTCTGGGTGGCGTTGAGGATATCAAAATACACCCGACCGCTGAACCGGGTGGGATCAGCCGGGCGGCGCACCAGCAGCCGGGTCTTGTAGGGAAGCCCCTCTTTCGCGATCCGGGGACGGTCCGCCCCGTCCGGCTCATAGACGTTGGCGCTGCCTGAGACGAAGTACTCCTCCTCAAGATAGCCGTACTGCGCCACATCCAGCGGCCGGATGCTGTGGGCCATCGCGCAGAAGGGATAGCTGTCCGCCGTCACCGGAACCGGCCCTTCCACCACCGGCAGCGCGCGCAGACTGTGGGAAATCCTCTGGTCAATCATAACCATGCCCCCTTTGTTTTTCTCTATTGTACCATAAGGCGCGCCCGTTCGGAATCGGGTATTCTTTGTGTTTTACTCTTCGTTTTTTCAAAAAAAACCTTGACAGATGTGGAAAAATCAGGTATGCACTTATCGGTTAGTTTTTGCTAACTGTTTTTTATCTCGAATGGTTAAACACAGCTAACTTCTTCGGAAAGGGCGGATAGAAGATGGGAATGGACGCGGTGCCAGGCAACCGAGGGGGTAGAATACCGTATCCGGGCGATCGAAACCGACGACGAGGAGCTGCGCGGCTTTCTCTTTACGCTGGGCTGCTATGCCGGCGCGCCGATCACGGTGGTCTCCCGCCTGCACGGCGGCTGTGTGGTCGCAATCAAGGACGGGCGGTACAATATCGATGGCCAGCTGGCGGCGGCGATCCTGATCTAGTGCGGGATTCCGCGCGCCATGTAGTTAGTCATAACTAATCAAAGAGGAGGAAACTTGTGATGAGAATTGCGTTGACCGGCAGCCCGAACAGCGGCAAGGCGACGATGTACAACGCGCTGACCGGGCGCAACGAGAAGGTGGGCAACTGGGCGGGGGTGACCGTCGAGCGGAAGGAGCACCCGATCAAAAAGCAGTATGCGGGCGGCGAGGAGCTGATCGCGGTCGACCTGCCGGGCGCCTACTCGATGTCCCCCTTCACCTCGGAGGAGAGCATTACCAGCAGCTATGTCCGAAGCGAGCGGCCCGACGCGATTATCAACATCGTGGACGCGACCAACCTGAGCCGGAGTCTGTTTTTCACCACCCAGCTGCTCGAGCTGGGAATCCCGGTGGTGGTGGCCCTCAACAAGAGCGACCTGAACGAGAAGGCGGGAACAGTGATCAACACCGCGCTGCTGGCCGAGAAGCTGGGCTGCCCGGTGGTGGGAACGGTCTCGACCGACGGCGGCGGGCTCGAGCAGGTCATCGCGGCCACCCTGGCGCTGCGGGGCAATGGGCAAAAGGCTCCCTACACTCAAGGGGAGATTGACCTGACCGACAAGCGGGCGGTCGAAGAGGCCGACCGGCGGCGGTTTGCCTTCGTCGATCATCTGGTGCGGCAGGTCGAGACCCGGCGGACCCTGACCCGGGAAAAGAGCAAGGGGGACGCGATCGACGCGGTGCTGACCAACCGGTACCTGGGCATCCCGATCTTTGCGGTGGTGATGTTCCTGGTCTTCCAGATCTCTCAGGTCTGGGTCGGGCCGTTGATCGCCGACACCCTGACCGCACAGCTGGGTGCGTTCCAGAGCTGGGCGGGCGAGCAGATGGCCGCCGCCTCGCCGCTGCTGCGCGCGCTGCTGGTCGACGGCATCATCGCGGCGTGGGCGCGGTGCTGGGCTTTTTGCCGCTGGTGATGGTGATGTACTTCCTCATCGCGCTGCTGGAGGGCTGCGGCTATATGGCCCGGGTCTCGGTGGTGCTCGACCCGATCTTCAAGAAGGTCGGGCTGTCGGGCAAGTCGGTGATCCCGTTTGTCATCACGGTGGGCTACGCGGTGCCGGGCATCATGGCGACCCGCACCATCCGCAACGAGCGGGAGCGGCGGGCAACCGCGATGCTCGCCCCCTTCATGCCCTGCGGCGCGAAGATTCCGGTCATCGCGCTGTTTGCCGGCGCCTTCTTTGACGACGCGGGCTGGGT
The DNA here is from genome assembly GCA_944386485.1 of uncultured Pygmaiobacter sp. Lineage (GTDB taxonomy): Bacteria > Bacillota > Clostridia > Oscillospirales > Ruminococcaceae > Pygmaiobacter. The sequence continues at coordinate 46,322 of CALXBG010000046.1, forward strand.
GAGCACGGTGGCCTATCTGTCCGGCATCCTGCTGATCTTCCTCGGGGCGCTGCTGGTCAACCGGATCGCAGGGTACAAGGCGAGAAAGTCGTTCTTCCTCATCGAGCTGCCCGGCTACAAGCTGCCCTCGGTCAAGCGGGCGTTTCTCTCGATGTGTTCCCGCGGCTGGGCCTACATGATGTTCAACCTCTGCACCCCGCCCTGCTTTGCGGCGATCGGCGCGATGAACGCCGAGATCAAGAGCAAGAAGTGGCTGTTTGCCGGCATCGGGCTGCAGCTGGGCATCGGCTACACCGTCGGCTTTGGGGTCTACCAGATCGGCACCCTCGTGACCACCGGGGCGTTCGGCGCCGGATTCCTGCCGGGTCTTGTGGCGGTCTCGGCCTTCCTCGCGCTGCTGGTCTGGCTCTGCCTGCGGGCGGGCCGCAACATCACGCGGGATTATGCGCTGGGAGGGGTGAAGGCCTGATGGAAAACCTGATTCCCCTTGCGGTCATCCTGGTTCTGGTCGCCGCCGCCGGAGGGTATCTCTGGCGGGCGAAAAAGCGGGGCAACCATTGCGTGGGCTGCCCGGGCGGCGGCTGCGGCGGTTGCAGCGGCTGCAAAGGCAAGCATTAAAATAAAACGGACGCGATTCTCGCGTCCGTTTTTTTGATTTTCCGACCTGTCATTCCTTTGCGCTGAGCGGCAGCAGCAGATCGGCAAGCTTTTTCATGTCGAAATCGGTGTTGACCCGCTCGAAGGTCTCGACCCAATGTTTCGGCAGCGCCGCATAGCCGCAGAAGGCCCCGGTGATCATGCCGGCGATACAGCCGATGGTGTCGGTGTCTGCGCCGACGTTGGCCGCGCCGACCAGCGTCTTGACGGGATCGCCGTCCGCTGCGGCGAACAGGCCGATCGCGACAGCCACCGCGCTGGCCGCCGCCGAGGAATCGCCGCCGACCGCGTCGTTGAGACGGGCCTCGGCCTCCTCCATCGCCGTCGCGTCATAGGCGATCGAGATCGCCTTTTCCAGCTTGTGCTGCACCGTCGTGCCGGGCACAACCCGGCCGCGCTCCCGGCCGATCCGGTCTCCCTCTTTCGCGCCGTAGAGTGCCGCGTGCAGGATGTCGTAAATATCCGGCCGCTCGACCAGAGCGGCGGCGATCGCGCAGGCCACCGCGCAGGCGGAGGCATAGCCGATCTGGGTGCCGTGGGAGATGCCGGTCATCGTCACCGCGTCCCGCACCGCGCCCTCGAGGTCGCCGGGATGGACCAGGCCCGCCGCGGCGATCCGCATCGCGGCCCCATTGCTCGAGCCCCGCTCAGGATTGCCGCCGCCGCGTCCCACCGCGAGCGGATCCTCCCCGTTTCGCAGCGCCTCAATCGCCATCCGGGCGGTCGGGCCGGCAGACTGTGGATAGTAGCGGGGGTGGCGGTCGGCCCAGTTGAGCAGGCCCCGCACCGCATCTTCTATCTTGTAATCCCCGCCCGCTTCGGCGAGAGCGAGGGCCATCTCATACAGCTGGGAGGTGTCGTCGGTCACCTCGCCCACCCGGGCGTGATGGAAATAGGGGTTGATGTCCCCGTCGATAAAGTCGGTCACCCGGCCGCCGTAGATTTTGAGGATCTCGGCATAGCTCATCCCCTCGGTGGGCGCACCCAGCGCATCCCCGATCCCCGCGGCAGTCAGGCTGCCCAGAATACGGTCCAGCAGAATTTCCTTTTTCATGCGATACCTCCGCGCCGTTTGGCGATTCTTGTCAGTTCCCGGGCCATCCACTCCAGATCAAAGTCAGGGTTGGTCTCTTTGAGCTGGCGGCACCAGTCCTCCCGCAGACCGCTTGTACCGCTGAAGGCGCCCGCGATCATACCGGCCATGCAGCCGATGGTGTCGGTGTCGCCGCCCACGTTGGCGCAGCTGATGATGGTGCCCATCCCGTCGCCGTGGTTGGCCGCAAAGAGTCCGATTGTGATCGGAACCGAGGCACGGGCGGTGCAGATGTTCGCGCCGACCGACTCGTCCAGCATCCGCTCGACCTCCTCGACATCCCGGCTGCGGAAGGCAATCTCGATCGCCTCGATCAGGTTGGTATACACCCGTCCGCCCGGTGCGATTCTCCCCTCTTTCAAGCCGATCTCCTCACCCCTGCGGGCCCCGTAAACCGCCGCGCGCAGCACCGAATGGATGGTCGAGTGCTCGGTCATCGCCTCGGCGATCGCGCAGGCGACCGCGCTGGAGGCGGAGAAGGCCTGCTGGGTGCCGTGGGAGGGCTTGGTCATGGTCACCGCGGTCTGTACCGCCCCCTCCCAGTTTCCGGGGTTGACCAGCCCCGCCGCCGCAATCCGCATGACCGCGCCGTTGGAGGTGCCTCGCTGGAACTGCAAGCCCTTCTTGCCCAGTTCGACCGGGTCCTCACCCGCCTTGAGCGCGTCGACGATGTACCGGGTCGTGGGACCGGCGCACCGCGGGTAAAAGCGGGGGTAGTTATCCGCCCAGGAGACGATGCCTGCGGCGGCAGCCTCGACGGTCAGCTCGCCGTCGGTCTGGATGACCGCCTTGCCCATCTCATACATCTGGGAGGTGTCGTCGGTCACCTCGCATAGTGCGTTGCGGTCATACGGCAGTCCGTCGTAGAAGGTCTCGATCCGCCCGCCGAAATTTTTGAGGATCTCGGTCTTGCTCTGGGTCTCGGAGGGGCCGCCCAGCGCGTCGCCCAGCGCTGCGGTCAGCAGGCTGCCGTAGATCCTGTCGTAAAGGTCGTAGGTTTTCATAAAATTCCCCCTTGCGCGCTCAGCGCCTTGTTGAAGATTTCCGCCCCGCTGGACGCATAGCCCAGGCGCGGGTACTCCGGGTGTTGCTGGACAAACGCATCGTAGTGCTGTACGGCAAGCCCGATCGCCTGCGCCCGCTGCTGCGGGTCAAAGCGCGGGATCATGCCCTTTTGCAGCACGTTATAGCCCCCCGAGATGTTGGCCATAATGGTCGCCATCACCGGGTTGTGGGTCTCGAGCCAGCCGACCATTGCGGCGGCGGTGGTGGCGTTGCCGCAGCCGGTCGGATCGACCGGGCCGCCGGGTCGCACATCGATACTGGGCACAAACCACCGTTCCCCGCCGGCCAGCGCCCAGGCGCCCTTTTTGCCCGCGCGGTAGAAGAAATAAGGAATCTCCAGCGCCTCAATCTGCCGGAAGATCTCTTCCTCCTCGGTCGTCCCAAACAGCGCGCCGGCCTCGAACTGGTTGAGGCTGGACATCTCCGGGCGCAGGATCCGCCAGATCTCGAGCAGCTGCGGGCACATCTGGGCGGCGCAGTCGGAAAATCCCGGCTCCCACATGATCGCGAAGGGTGTCTCGCGCCGGATCCGTGCCAGCTCCTTCCAGAACGGGAGGATCTTGGGCTCGAGATAGAGGTAGACCCCCTTCGCCCCCTTCGCGGCCGCGCCGATCTGTTCGGGCCGGCAGTTGCTCAGCCCATACAGATACGCGCTGTCGATCTTCTCCTCAAGCGTCTTGCGGTTCTCATACTTGCCGCTCTCCTCATACACCAGATTGGTGAGGTGGGTCTTCTCATAGACCTCCTTGAGGTAGTCGCAGCAGATGTTGTTCTCCCGGATCCAATCCCCGAAATAGTCGTAAAAATCGGTGGCAATGTTGGCAACCGGCGCGCAGTCGTCATCCCAGACGCGGATGCCGCCATAGCCGAACATCGCGGTTCCCCCCTGATAGGGGCCGTCCACCCGCCCGTCCGGGAAGGTGGTCTTGTCCAGCGAAATCTGACCCGCCGAAAGATATTTCACACACAATCCCCCCTTTTCTCAGCCTTCGAGATCCGCGGTGCCCTTGAAGGACTTGATGCCTGAGATCAGCAGCACGACGATGACCGCGATATAGGGAATGGTGCTCACCAGCAGGCCGTTGAGCCCCAGTGTGGTCAGGATCTGGGACATCGCGTCGGAGTATGCGAAGAGCAGCGCCACCAGCGCGATCTTGATCGGGTTGCCCCCGCCCACGATCATCGAGGCCACACAGAGAAAGCCGCGGCCGGCGGTCATGTTCTCGGAGAACATCGACAGGCCGCCCAGCGAAAGGCAGCAGCCGCTGAGCCCGACGAAAGCGCCCATCATGACCAGCGAGATCATCCGATACTTGACCGCGCTGATGCCGGCAGTCTCAGCGGCGACCTCGTTCTGTCCCACGCCGCGGATCCTCAGCCCGAACGGGGTCTTGAACATCACGATGTAGGAGACTGCGATCATCGCATAGGCCAGATAGACCGGCAGGACGTTCTGTCCCAGCACGCTGCCGAGATACGGGATCTTGTCGATCAGGCTGGTGTTCAGCCGGGAAAAGCTGATGATGCCGGGGTCGGTGAAGGAGCCGCGGCTGCCGAACAGCGAGACCATCAACAGGGTGGTCATCGCCCAGGCACCCGAGTTGAGCGCGACGCCGACGACGATCGAATTGGAGTGAAAGACGATGGTGAACATACCGAAGATCAGCGCGACGAGGATGCCAATGCCCATCGCACACAGCGCACCGATCCAGGGGTTGCCGGTGTAAAAGCTGCCGATGACTCCAAACAGCGCACCAAAGAGCATGACGCACTCGTAGGCGATGTTGTTGCAGCCCGAGGTCTGGTTAAAGCAGCCTCCCAGCGAGCCGTAGAGCAGCGGGACCGCCGAACGGAAGGTAATGCCCAGCGTCGACGCATAGACGGTCATTTTAAGAATTTCCCAGCCCACCTGCCATTGCCTCCTTTCGATTGCGCCGCTTGATCCAGGCGTAACGGATCGTGTTGAAGAGCCATTCATAGTTAATCGAGACCATCAGAACAAAGATCATCTTGATGCACAGCACGGTGAACCGGTTGAGCTCGGTGACCCGCTCCATCTGCAGCGAGCCCGCCTGCAGCGCGCCCCAGACAAAGGCGACGAAGATCACCGCGATGGGATTGCTCTCGGCGATGCGGGCGACGAGGATACCGTCCCAACCCATGTTTGCGGCGAATCCGGTGTTGAACTTGCGGTAGGTGCCCAGCACCTCGATGCCGCCGCAGGCGCCGGCGATAAAGCCGCTGATGAGGAAGATCATCAAAAAGGACTTGACCACCTTGACCCCGCCGGTCTTGGCAAACCGCAGGTTCTCGCCCACCTGCTTGAGCTCATAGCCGACGATGGTGTACTTGTAGACAAAGAAGAGCAGCAGAGCCACCGCCAGCGCGATGAGCAGCGAGGCCGACACGCTGGTACCGGGAATGATGATCGGGATGATCGCGCTGTCCAGCACGTTGGGGGTGCTCGTCGCGGTGGAGTACTGCACCGTCCCGCTGAGGATCAGGTCGACGAGATACTCGGTCAGGATCGCCGCGATGAAGTTGAGCATCAGGGTGGTGATGAACTCGTTGATATTGAAGAACAGCCGCATGATCGCCGGCAGCAGCACGTACAGCAGGCCGCTGATACCTGCGGCCACGACGCACAGCAGCACATGCAGCAGCGGGGGCAGCTGGACCGAGTAGCCCAGCACCGCCGCGACAAAGCCGCCCCAGGCGACCTGGCCCTCAATACCCAGGTTCGACACGCCCGCCTTAAAGGCGACCGCCGCCGCGATGCCGAGCATCAGGTTGGGCGCCATCCAGCGCAGCGTATTGCCGAACTTGGTCAGGCTGCCGAACGCGCCGTCAAAGATCACCGCCGCCGCCGTGGCGGGATTCTCCCCCTGTGCAATGATCAGCACCGCCCCCAGCAGCAGGGTGACGATCAGCGAAAAACCGTACTTGAACAGGTTGATCCGCACGGTGTCATTGATTTTGATTTTGGACATCACCTTGGACATCACTCAGTTTCCCTCCCAACATAAGCAGGCCGATCTGCTCCTCGGTGTACTCCCGATAGCGTCCGCCGTCGCTGATTTCGCCGTTGTAGATCACCAGCACACGGTCGGAGAGCTGCAATACCTCGTTGAGCTCGTGGCTGACGATCAGGATGCCGACGCCAGAGGCCGCCAGCTCAATGATCTTGGACCAGATAAACTCGATCGCCCCGACGTCGATGCCACGGGTGGGGTCCTCGATGATCAGCAGCTTATTCTCCTGCAAAAACTCCCTGCCCACGACCAACTTCTGGATGTTGCCGCCCGAGAGGGTGCGGACCTTGTCGCTATTCTTCTGCCGCTTGACCATGAACTGGTCGACGATTCGGTCGGTGAAGGCCTCGATCTCGCGGTGGTTGAGCAGCCACTTGCTGGAAAAGCCGTGGGCGATGTGGTAGCCCATGATGGAATTTTCCCAGATCGACGCATTGCCGTTCACCCCCGCGCCCAGCCGGTCCTGCGGCACATAGCCGATGCCCATGCAGCGGCGCTGCGCTGGGGTGGCACGATTGATCGGATTCCCCTCAAAAAGGATCTGGGAACCCGGCTCCGGCGCGCGCAGCCCGAACAGCGCCTCGACCAGCTGCTGCTGACCTGAGCCGGCTACCCCGGCGACCCCGACGATCTCCCCGGCGCGCACCTCGAAGGAGACATTTTTGACCCGGAGGATCCCCTCCTTGTCCCGTACTGAAAGGTTCTCGACCTTGAGCACCGGCGGGCCGAACGGGTGATCCTTCTTCTCGGCCTGAAGAATGACCTCCCGGCCGACCATCAGGCTGGCAAGACCCCGCTCGTCGATCTCGTCCGGGCGCACCGTCGCGACCACCTTGCCGTCCTTGAGCACCGTGATGGTGTCGGCAATCTCAAACACCTCGCCCAGCTTGTGGGAGATGAAGATGATCGTCTTGCCGGAATCGACCAGGAACCGGATTGCCTTGAACAGGCCGCGGATGCCGCTGGGGGTGAGCACCGAGGTGGGCTCGTCGAGGATCAGGATCTCGGCGCCCCGGTAGAGCGCCTTGACGATCTCCACCTGCTGGAGCATCGCGACCGGCAGCTCCTTGATCTTCTCGTCCAGCGGGATGTTGAACTGATATTTTTCACAGATCCCCTCGATCTTGGCGCGGCAGGCCTTCTTGTCGATGAAGATCCCGCCGTGCTTCTCCTCAAAGCCGAGGATGATGTTGTCATAGACCGTCAGGTTGTTGTAGAGCATAAACTCCTGATGCACCATGCCGATGCCCGCCCGCGCGGCCTCCAGCGGCGTTTTGAAGTTGGTCTTTTGGCCGTTCAGCCAGATCTCTCCGCTGTCCGGCTTGTAGATGTGGGTCAAGATCCGCATCAGGGTGGATTTTCCCGCCCCATTCTCCCCGATCAGGGCGTGCACCGTTCCCTTGCGGACGTCCAGATTGATATCGTCGTTGGCGACCAGGCGGGCAAAGGTCTTTCGGATATGCTTCATCTGGAGGATGTATTCATCGCTCATGTCCAGTCTCCTCCTTTGGGATCATAAACCAAAGGGGAGCCTTCGCTCCCCCTTGGACCGGATGCCGCTGTGGACCGCTGGGGCCCAGCGCCGCGCCCGAATCAATAGCCCAGATCGTACTCCTCGTAGCCGCCGGCGAAGACGTCCACCGAGCCGTCGAGGATTCCGTCGCAGAGCGCCAGCACCTCTTCGCGCAGCTCGTCGGGGAGATTCTCGAGATCGCGCTCGTCGTAGGGGATGTTGCCGCTGGCCATATTGAAGGCCATCTGCGCGGGCAGATCCTCTCCGTCGTACCACATGTTCGCCACGGTGTAGACCATGTTGTCCATCGCCTTGATGGTGTTCCAGAATACCATCTCGCCCTTGTCGCCCTGCCAGTCGTCAACGCCGATGCAGGGGATCTGCTTCTCATCGCAGGCCTTGATGATGCCAAGGCCGGACAGGTTCGCCGCCTGCTGGATCACGTCGACGTCGTAGTTCTCGAGCATCGCCATCGCGGTGTCATAGCCCGCCTGGGTGTCCCGCGGATCACCGGTGAAGGCCACGACCACCTCGGTGCCGTTGTCCGCGTACTTGACACCGGCCTCAAAGCCGTACTGGAACCGGCGCATATTGACGGTGTCCTGATGGGCAATCCAGCCGACCTGACCGGTCTTGCTGGTCTTGGCCGCGATGTAGCCCGAGATGAAGGACGCCTCCCACGGGTCGCAGGGCACCGCGGTCGCAAAGTCGAGATCGTTCTCCATATAGCTGTCGATGAAGATCACATAGCTGTTGGGATACTTCTCGTGGAACTCGTCCGCGATGTCCCGGAAGGTCTCGGCCAGCGAATCAATTCGCAGATAGATCAGCCCGTAGCCGGCCTCGCCCATCGCCATCATCGTCTCGGCCCACTCGGCGCTGTCGGTGGACTCCACCGCCTTGACCTCCCAGCCCTCCGCCTCGAGGTCCTCAAAGCCCTTCCAGATCAGCAGATCCCAGTCGCTGGAAATCGCCACGTTGGAGATGTAACAGGCCTTCTTGACCCGCCCGCCGTTGTCGTCGGAAGCGCCCTGCGAATTCTGTGCCGCCGAGGATCCGCCCGAGCCGCAGGCGGTCAGCAGCAGTCCGAAGGTCAGAACGATAGACAGCAGTCCGAACAGTCTTCTTTTCATTTTTTTCCTCCTTGTCTTTCAGATGATTCCCTCGATCCCAGTACCGGGATCCTTCTTTATTACCTAGTATAAAAAGTAAAATTTTTGTTTTCAATTCGCAAAAAGTTGGAAATAATCGAAAATAATGAACATATTTTCCTATTGTCCAAACAATATATTGTGCATATTTCACAGAACATTTTCCTGTACAATAGACTGGCGTGGAAAATTGAGTCGAAAAAAGGCGGTCAGGACATTGCTTGTCCTGACCGCCTTTTTTCCCCGCAGTCTCAGCGCTGCAGCGTTGTTTTGTAGATATATTTGCTGCCCTCATAGAAGGAGATCGTATAGTAGAGCGGCCGCCCGTCGGCCAGATAACCGGTGTTGCAGGTCCGCAGTACCGGGGTGGTGGCGGTGACCCCCAGCAGCTGCACCACCTCTGCGGGGGGATGCATCGCACAGAAGGTCACGCTGCTCTTGCCCAGCTGCAGTCCGTAGACCGATTCATACAGCCGGTAGAGCGAGACGTTCGGGGAGGTGATATACCGGTCCAGATTCGGGCACAGCAGCGAGGGAATGTACGCATTTTCCAGCGAGATGAGCACGCCGTCCATATACCGCAGGCGGCAGACCAGATAAACCTTGTGCAGCGGGGTGATCTCCAGCGCCTCACGCACCTGCTCATCCACCTCATCCAGCAGGCTGACCTGCAGAATCCGGCCGGAGGGGGTTTTGTTGTTGTTGATCAGCATATCGGTGAACCCCATCATCCGGGAAAGGTTGACCTGCTGTTTGTTGTAGGTCACAAAGGTCCCCTTTGCCGGGATCCGGATCACATAGTCCTCGGCCACCAGCTGGTTGAGCGCGCGGCGCACCGTTCCCCGGCTGGCAGCATACCGCTCCATCAATTCGTACTCGATGGGCAGCTTCTGGCCCGGGGTGAAGTCTCCGTGCTGAATCTGGCTTCGAAGCTCCTCGTAAATTCTCATGTGGAGGTATTTGAATTCGGTACTCAAGCGATTCCCTCCCTGTACGACGCGATCTGTGGGCGCGTGGTTACAAACGTCTCCCCCAGTTTTATTTTATCATAGCGAACTGGCTCAATAAAATCAAATACCTGATAAAAGAACGACGCGTCCGTTTTTCTTATCGCTCAAACTGCATCGGGGTATACCGGATGCCGCCGCGCAGCTGTTCGGTATCCAGATCGGCAAAGCCCAGCGCATGGTAAAAGTCCACCGCGGCGGGGGAGGAATTGACGGTAAAGCGCCGGTTGCCGCTGTTTTGCAGCAGATACTCCCACAGCGCCCTGCCGATCCCCTGCCGCTGGAAACGGGGGTTGACAAAAAACAGGCAGAGGTGGCTGCGCTGCTCCCCGGTCGCGAGGACGCCCAGCAGCTTTTCCCCCTCCTGCGCACCGAAAAATTCCAGCCCGCCGATCGCCGCCTCGTCCGAGAGAAAGGCCCGGAAGGAGGCGATGCCCGCGTCGGTGTAGTCCGGCGCGTCGCAGGCGAGAAAGACCCTCAGGACCAGCGCGAGCGCTGCCTCCCGCTGTGCGGCATCCAGCTTTTTGATCTCCATTCTATTCTCCCCCCGTCACTCCTGTCCGAGCAGCTCCAGCATGAGGTCCCGCGTGGTCTCCAGATGCGCGGCCACCACCCGGTAGGGCTCAAACGGGTCCTCCGCCTGACCGACCGCCCACAGAATCTCCCGGTGCTCGGCCAGCGCCTGCGCCGGGCGGCCGGGCAGCGCAAGGCTCTCCCGCGCGATCGAGGCGACCCGGTGGTTGAGCAGCTCATACAGACGGCCCAGCTCCCGGTTACCGGCATGGCCGACCAGCAGCCGGTGAAACTCGAGATCCTGCTCGAGCAGCGCCGAGCGGTCGAGCGCACCGGCAATCTGCCGCTCCATCTGGGTGATGCAGTCCCGCAGCGCGCCGAGGGTGCCCTGCCCGCGCACCGACGCGCGGTCGCGGGCCAGTTCCAGCGCGCAGTAGCCCTCTACCGCGGTGCGGGCCTGAAAGGTGGTAAAGACGTCCTCCCGGGTCAGCCGGTGCAGCCGGAACCCCCGGCTGGGCAGGATGTCGACGGTCCGGTCCTGGCTCAGCCGGACGAGCGCGTCCTTGACCGGGGTGCGGGAGATGCCGATCTCCGCCGCGAGGCGGGTCTCGGAATAGATCTCCCCCGGCCGGAACGCCCCCTTGCGGATCTGTTCCAGCAGGTAGTCGTACGCCTGCTGCTGCAGCGGTGCCTGGTAGCCCATCCGCACATCCCCCCTTTCCGCGGCCCCATCCGGCCGCATTTTTGGCTTTTCTATTTTCTATTTATTATAGGGACGCCCGGACACCCCGTCAAGCGACCTTGCCCCGCCGCCTTTGTGCAGATTGCCTGTCGCGCGGCTGAATTTTCGGCACAGATGCCCATTGCCACCCCAACCGGTATACCGGTATACTGGTTGTAATTGGCAGAGGTGAGGCCTGTTTTTTTCTGTCCGGCGGATCGGCAAAGAGAAGGACGGCGCCGTGCAAAAAGGAGGAAGCAAGATGAAGATTGGTCTGATTGGACTTGGGATTATGGGGCGGCCGATGGCCCACAACCTGCTGCGCGCGGGCTTTGCGCTGATGGTCAACGACACCCAGCAGGCGGCGGTGGACGAGCTGGTCGCGGCGGGCGCGCAGGCGGGCGGCTATGCCGAGATCGGGGCGGACTGTGAGATCGTGCTGACCATGCTGCCCAGCGGCGAGATCGTGCAGCAGGTGCTGTTCGGGGAGCAGGGCGTCGCCTGCGGGCTGCGGGCCGGGCAGCTGGTCTGCGACCTGTCGAGCGTGACCCCCACCCAGAGCCGGGATTGCGCCGCGCGGCTGGCAGAGATCGGGGTCGGGTTCGTCGACGCGCCGGTCTCGGGCGGGGAGCCGGGCGCGGTCGCGGGGACGCTGGCGATCATGTGCGGGGGCAGCGAGGCGGATTTTGCGCGGCTGGAGCCCTGTTTTGCGGCCATCGGCGCGAGCTGGGAGCTGATCGGCCCGGTGGGCAGCGGCAGCGTGACCAAGCTGGCCAACCAGATCATGGTCAACCTGAACATCGCGGCGGTCAGCGAGGCGCTGGTGCTGGCGGCAAAGGCGGGGGTTGACCCGATGAAGGTCTACAAGGCGGTGCGGGGCGGGCTCGCGGGCAGCGCGGTGCTGGACGCGAAAGCCCCGATGATCTGCGCGCGCAACTTTGCGCCGGGGGGCAAGATCAGCATCAACCACAAGGACATCCGCAACGTGCTGGACACCGCCCATCAGCTCGACGTACCGCTTCCCTTCACCGCCCAGCTGTTTGAGCTGCAGCAGGCGCTGAAGGTGGCGGGACATCTGGGGGAGGACCATTGCGCCTATGTGAAATACTTTGAGGCGCTCGCCGGCGTCGAGGTGGTCGGAGGGGAGGAAACGTGATGCAGGCTGATATCTTAAACCGCTTTGCGGCGGTGGACGAGGCCGCGGTCGACCGGGTGCTGGCCCAGGAGATCGCAAAGAACCCCGATAAGCTGATCGCGCTGGACGACGACCCCACCGGGGTGCAGACGGTGCACGGCATCTCGGTCTACACCGACTGGTCGCAGGAATCGGTGCGCGCCGGCTTTGCCGAGCCCGGCAAGCTGTTTTACATCCTGACCAACTCCCGCGGGATGACGAGGGAGCGCACGAGAGCCGTTCACGAGGAGATCGCGGCGGTTGTGGGCCGCGTCTCCCGCGAGAGCGGGCGTCCCTTTGTCCTCCTCTCCCGCAGCGATTCAACGCTGCGGGGGCATTACCCGCTTGAGACCGAGACGCTGCGCCGCTGCCTTGCCGCGCAGGGGATGCAGGTGGACGGGGAGATCCTCTGCCCCTTCTTTAAGGAAGGCGGGCGGTACACCATCGACAACGTCCACTATGTTCGAGATGGAGACCAGCTGATCCCGGCGGCCCAGACCGAGTTTGCCCGGGACAAGACCTTCGGCTACCACCACTCGGCGATCCCCGACTATGTGGAGGAGAAGACCGGCGGGGCCTACCCGGCGGCGGGGGTGGTCTGCGTGCCGCTGGAGATGCTGCGCCGCTGCGACTATGACGGCGTCGCCGCGCTGCTGGCCGGGGTGCAAAACTTCGGCAAGGTCTGCGTCAACGCGGTGGACTACTGCGATCTGAAGGTCTTTGCCGTCGCCCTCTACCGCGCGATGGCCGCCGGCAAGCGGTTTTTGCTGCGGACCGCCGCCGGACTGGTCAAGGTGCTGGGCGGCGTACCCGACCGGCCGCTGCTGCGCCGGGAGGAGATGGTGCGCTCTGCGGCCGGCAACGGCGGCATGGTGGTGGTGGGCAGCCACACCGAGAAGACGACCGAGCAGCTGCGGCGGCTGCTCACCCTGCCGGGGGTCGAGCCGGTGGCCTTTGACTCGGACCTCGTGCTCTCCCCCGCCCCGGTGTTCGAGGCTGAGATCCGCCGCTGCGTGGCGCGGGCGGAGGAGATTCTGCGCGCGGGGGGCACCGCCGTCTGTTACACCAACCGCAAGCTGCTCTCGCTGGCGCAGGACAGCCCCGAGCAGGCGCTGCGGCGCAGCGTGCAGATCAGCGACGGGGTGCAGCGGCTGGTCGGCGAGCTGACCGTGACCCCTGCCTTTGTCGTCGCAAAGGGGGGCATTACCTCCAGCGACATCGGCACCCGGGCGCTGCGGGTGCGCCGGGCGCTGGTGCTGGGCCAGATCCTGCCGGGGATCCCGGTCTGGCAGACCGGGCCCGAGAGCCGGTTCCCCGGCGTTCCGTATGTGATCTTCCCCGGCAACACCGGCGGGCCCGACGCGCTGCGGCAGGCCGTCAAAATCCTGCAACAGGGCTAAGCCTTACAAAAGAGAGCTGACACGCCTTTAGGTGTGTCAGCTCTCTTTTTGCGCCGCGCCGGACGAAAAAATTCCTTTGCGCTTTTTTTGCAAACTGTCAACATCTCTTTCAAGGTTTCTTCACCTTTACTCTCTATCATAAAAACTGTCAAAGGGATCAGGGTTCCCCCCCTTCCCATCCCAGACTGCCGCCGGGACGCCCGCGGCGTATCGGCGGGCCGGATGCCATCGGCCCGCAAGCCGGAATCAAATCATGCTGCTCGCCCCCCGTCGCCGGGACGCCCGCGGCGGGGCGCGGCAGACAAACCATTCTCCGCCTTTGGCGGTTCAGATAGATTTTTTCGTCGCCCGCGAAACAGTTACAAAAGAATTACAAATATTAACAATTTCGTAACAACTTTTTGTAACCCATTTGATACAATATAATCGTAGCAGGTGACAATAACTTTTCTCCTTTTCCTCTTTTTTCTTTTTTAACCGCCGGCAGTTTTGCCGGCGGCCTTTTTTTGCTTTACGCGGACAGCGCAAGATGGTATGATCAGGGTAAGGACCGAGGATCCCGCTGCGGCGGGAAGAAAGGAAGGGACAGATGACAGACGAAAAGATCGCGCGGATCAACGAGCTGGCAAAAAAGAGCCGGGAGGAGGGGCTCTCAGCTGAGGAGCAGCAGGAGCAGGCCGCGCTGCGCCGGGAATACGTCGAGGCGATGAAGGCGAGCCTGCGCGCCCAGCTGGACAACACGGTGATCGTGACCCCCGAGGGCAGCCGCCCGCTGCGCCCAAAGAAAAAATGACTTGCTTTTTGAGACTTATTGAGATATAATCTCAATAAAGAATGCTTTTTAATAAAGGAGAGACCCCGCATGAAACAGCGCAACACCCCGCAGCGGCGGCTGGTATTGCAGGCTTTGGCGGAGCTGGAGGGTCACCCCAGCGCCGAGGAGGTCTATCTGCGGGCGGCGCAGCTGTGTCCCGGTATCGGCCGGGCAACGGTTTACCGCTGTCTCAAGCTGTTGGCACACGAGGGCCGGCTGCGGCGGGTGGAGCTGCCCGACGCCGCCGACCGGTACGACCGTCAGACCCGGCCCCACTACCATCTGCGGTGCGAGGGGTGCAGGGCGCTGATCGATCTGCCGGTGCCCTACCTCGCCGGGCTGGACGCGAACATCGGCCGGCACACCCAATTCGAGGTACACCGGCATATCCTGATCTTTGAGGGGCTTTGCCCCGACTGCCGGCGCCGTGCCGGCGAAAAACGCCCATGATCCCGCGGCGGAATGATTTCGCCGCCGCCGGGGCAGGATAGAATGAACCGTAAATTGGAGGTAATGTAACATGGCAGAGTTAAAGGGTTCCAAGACCGAGCAGAATCTGATGACCGCGTTTGCCGGCGAGAGTCAGGCGCGCAACAAGTACACCTTCTACGCCTCGAAGGCGAAGAAGGAGGGCTACAAGGTGATCGGCGACATCTTTGAGGAGACCGCCGGCAACGAGAAGGAGCACGCCGAGCTCTGGTTCAAGGCGCTGCACGGCGACGAGATGCCCGACACGATGGCCAACCTGCTGGACGCCGCCGCCGGCGAGAACTACGAGTGGACCGAGATGTACGCCGAGTTCGCCAAGGTCGCCCGGGAGGAGGGCTTTGAGAAGCTGGCCTGGAAGTTCGAGGCGGTGGGCCGGATCGAGAAGGAGCACGAGGAGCGTTACCGCGCGCTGGCCGCCCTGCTGCGGGAGGGCAAGGTCTTCGCCCGCGAGGAGGAGCAGGTCTGGATCTGCACCAACTGCGGCCACATCCACGTCGGCAAGACCGCGCCGGTCAAGTGCCCGGTCTGCGACCATCCGCAGAGCTACTTTGAGCTGCGGGTCAAGCCCTACTAATTTCCAGCACAAAAAGAGCCGGGGAATCTCCCGGCTCTTTTCTTCTCATCGGCCCGGATCGTCCGACCTGCCGACCAGATAGTCCAGCGTGACCCCGTACAGATCCGCCAGCCGCACCGCCAGCTCGAGGGGCAGCGGCCGCTCTCCCCGCTCGTATTTGGAGTAGAGCGACTGGTCGCAGAGCAGCTGGCGCGCCACCTCTTTCTGGGTCAGATCGGCGTCCTCGCGCAGATCACGGATTCGCAGTTTCATCTTTCATCACCAGCATCACTATAACAAAGGACATATTGTCCTATTGAAATAAAGGACAATCTGTCCTATACTTTTCCCGAAGGAGGGGATCCCTATGCCGGACTATAAAAAAATGTATCTGCGGATGTTCCGGGCGGGTGAGGAAGCGATCAATCTTCTCATCCAGGCACAGCGGGAATGTGAGGAACTGTTCCTGGAGGATACGGGGCCCGGGCTGACGCTTCTGCCGCCGCAAGAGGAGCAGGCGGGGGAAGCGTCGCCCTCAAATCCGGAATAATATCCATAAATTATACGATCTGTATTAGAAAAACCGGCTGCCGATGCGAAATCGCCTTTTTGCCGCCTTTGGGTTTGCGGACGCCGCGCCTTGAAAAAGCGTGTCGGAGCGCCCGGTTGCATTTATCCAAAAAGAGGATATAATAGAAAAACGGCGGTTTTATCCGCTGCGGCAAGGCGGTGATGAGCATGGTAATCCTGATCGCCGGCGCGACCCATACCGGGAAAACGGCGCTGGCGCAAAAACTGCTGGAGCGGTATCACTTTCCCTATCTGTCGATCGATCATCTGAAGATGGGGCTGATCCGCAGCGGCAATACCACCCTCACCCCGACCAGCAGCGACGAGGCCCTCACCGGTTATCTGTGGCCGATCGTATCGGAGATGATCCACACGGTTCTGGACAACCGCCAGAACCTGATCGTGGAGGGCTGCTACATCCCCTTTGACTGGCGCGCTTCCTTCTCGCCGGAGGAGCTGACCCAGATCCGGTACTGCTGTCTCGTGATGAGCGAGGGGTACATCCGAAGGAACTTTTCGGTCATCCGGGCCTATGCCGGTGTGGTGGAGGACCGCGGGGCGGACGAGGCGTGTACGGTGGAACGGCTTGTGGAGGAGAACGCCCGCGTTCTCGCGCAGGCACAGGCGCAGGGGGTTGATTATCTGTTGATCGACGACCGATACCAGGTCGAACCTGAGCTGCTGTGACCCGCCCCGACCCATTTCAATCAATCCGGAGGTTTTTCTTGTTGAAATTTCTTTATTCTCTGCCCGGCCTGCTGGCCGAGGCATTGCCCGAAATCCTCGCCGATGCGGCGCGGATGCTGCCCTTTCTGTTCGTGGCCTGTCTGGTGGTCGAATATGCCGAGCACCGCAAGGGGGACAAGCTGGCAAAGCTGCTGAGCGCCCAGAGCCGCTTTGGTTTTCTGCTCGGCGCAGGGCTGGGGATTGTGCCCCAGTGCGGCTTTTCGGCGATGGCGGCCGACCTCTATGCCGGGCGGGTGATCACGCTGGGCACCCTGCTGTCGGTCTTTATCGCGACCTCGGACGAGGCGTTCTTCGTGCTGCTGGCCAGCCCCGACGGGCTGGGGCCGCTGCTGGGGCTGCTGGCTGTCAAGCTGGTGCTCGCCGCCGCGGCGGGCTTTGCGGTGGACTTTCTCTTCCGCCGCCGGCTGGTGCGGGCGGGCCTGGTCGCCGAGAAGGAGGAGATCCATTGCCCCTGCCATGAGGGCGAGGGGGAGCGCAGCGTGCTGCTGGCCGCGGTGCGGCACACGATGGAGGTGCTGTGCTACATCGTGCTCTTCTCGGCGCTGATCCACCTCGCGATGGCGCTGGTGGGCGAGACGGCGCTGACCGCCGCCCTCTCCAGCGCAAAGCTGCTGCAGCCGGTCGTCGCGGCGGCGATCGGGCTGATCCCGAACTGTGCGGCGAGCGTGCTGCTCGCCCAGCTCTACCTGTCGGGCACCATCACCTTCGCCTCGCTGGCGGCCGGGCTCTCGAGCGCGGCGGGCATCGGGCTGGTGGTGCTCTTTCGCACCGGCCGCAGCCTGCGGGAGAACCTGGCTATCACCGGGCTGCTCTTCGCCATCTCGGCGGCGGCGGGCATCGCCCTGTCCTTCTTTTTTTGAAAAGGGCTGGTAATCTCAAAAACGCCGTGGTATAATAGTGCCAAGCTTTCAGAGAGAAGAGTCAAAGCGAAAGAACCCGCAGGGCCGGGTCTTTTTGCTTTGACTCTTTTTTGTTGCAAGGAGGATTGGGATAATCATGGTTGATGTAGCAATCATCGGCTGCGGCGTCATCGGCGCGGCCACGGCCTTCTCGCTGGCACGGTACGACCTCTCGGTCATGGTGCTCGAGCGGGAGAACGACGTGGCGACCGGAACCACCAAGGCCAACAGCGCGATCGTCCACGCCGGGTACGATCCCGAGCCGGGCACCCTGATGGCCCGGCTGAACGTCGAGGGCAACCGGATGGTCAAGGAGCTGGCAAAGCAGCTCGACGTGCCCTGCAAGGAGATCGGCAGCCTGGTGCTCGCCTTTGACGAGCGGGATCTAGAGACGATCAAGGAGCTCTACCGGCGCGGCGTCGCGAACGGGGTGCCGGATCTCGAGCTGCTCTCGGCCGAGCAGGCGCTGGCGATGGAGCCCTCCCTCTCGAAGGAGGTCAAGGGCGCGCTGCTCGCCCCCTCGGCGGCGATCGTCTCCCCCTGGGAGCTCTGTCTCGCGCTGGCCGAGGTTGCGGTCAAAAACGGCGTGGAGCTGCGCCGCAACAGCCCGGTGACCGCGATCGAAAAGATCGAGGGCGGCTACCGGATCACCGCGGGCGGCGAGGTGGTCGAGGCGCGGATGGTGGTCAACGCCGCCGGCGCCGAGGCCGACCGGATCCACGATCTCATCGCCCCCCACGCCTTCACCACCCTGCCCAGCCGGGGCGAGTACTACCTGATGGACAAGAGCCAGGGCGCGCTGGTCGACCATGTCATCTTCCAATGCCCGAACAAGGACGGCAAGGGCGTTCTGGTCTCCCCCACCGTTCACGGCAACCTGATCGTCGGCCCGAACGCCGAGCCGGTCGAGGGCCCGACCGACGTCGCGGTCACCGCCGACGGGCTGGCCTTCGTCAAGAAGCAGGCCGCAAAGAGCGTGCCGGGCATCAACTACCGCGATTCGATCCGCAACTTCGCCGGGGTGCGGGCGGTCACCGACCAGCCCGACTTCATCATCGCCGAGGTGGAGGGCGCGCCCGGCTTCATCGATCTGGGCGGCATCAAGTCCCCCGGCCTGACCAGCGCGCCGGCGATCGGCGAGGAGGCGGTGAAGCTGCTTGAAAAGGCGGGCCTCGTGCTGACCGAGAAGCCGAACTTCGTCGCGGAGCGCCGCCGGGTGCGGTTCAAGGAGCTCTCCTCGAAGGAGAAGGCCGCGCTGGTGGCGAAGAACCCCGCCTACGGCCGGATCATCTGCCGCTGCGAGACCATCTCGGAGGGCGAGATCCTCGACGCTCTGCACAGCCCGATTCCGCCGGTCTCGATCGACGGGGTCAAGCGGCGGTGCAATCCCGGCATGGGCCGCTGTCAGGGCGGCTTCTGCGGGCCGCGGGTACAGGAGATCATCGCGCGGGAGCTGGGCGTGCCCCAGCAAGAGATCCCGCAGGACAAGGCGGGCAGCCGGATTCTGCTGGGCCGCACCAAAGAGAAAGGGGGCGTGTGAGGATGAGCGAATACCATGATCTGATCGTCGTCGGCGGCGGGCCGGCGGGTCTCGCGGCGGCCTGCGCCGCGTGGGAGAAGGGCGTCAAGGACATCCTGATCATCGAGCGGGACAAGGAGCTGGGCGGCATCCTCAACCAGTGCATCCACAACGGCTTCGGCCTGACCTATTTCAAGGAGGAGCTGACCGGTCCCGAGTACGCCGGCCGGTTCATCAAGATGCTGTATGACACCGGGGTCACCGTCCGCACCGACACGATGGTGCTCAACATCTCCCCCGACCGCCGGGTACAGGCGGTCAACACCCACGACGGCTTCCTCGACCTCAAGGCGGGGGCGATCGTGCTGGCGATGGGCTGCCGCGAGCGCACCCGCGGCGCAATCGGCATCCCGGGCGACCGGCCCGCGGGCGTGCTGACCGCCGGCGCCGCCCAGCGGTACCTGAACATCGAGGGCTACATGGTCGGCAAGCGGGTGGTCATCCTCGGCTCGGGCGACATCGGGCTGATCATGGCCCGCCGGATGACCCTCGAGGGCGCGAAGGTGCTCGCCTGCGTCGAGGTCATGCCCTACTCGGGCGGCCTGAACCGGAACATCGTGCAGTGCCTCAACGACTTCGACATCCCCCTCTACCTCTCCCACACCATCACCGACATCGTCGGCAAGAACGGCCGGGTCGAGAAGGTCGTGGTCAGCGAGGTGGATGAAAACCGCGCGCCGATCCCCGGCACCGAGATGGAGTTCGAGTGCGACACCGTGCTGCTCTCGGTCGGCCTGATCCCCGAGAACGAGCTCTCCCGCACCGCGGGCATCGAGATCAACCCCCGCACCAACGGGCCGGTCGTCTATGAGAATATGGAGACCAGCCTGCCCGGTGTCTTTGCCGCCGGCAACGTGGTGCATGTCCACGACCTGGTCGACTTCGTCACCGCCGAGAGCCAGCGGGCCGGCCGCGCCGCGGCCGACTTCCTCGCCGGGCGCTCGGTCTCGGGGGACGCCGACCTCGAGCTCGCCTGCGGAGATCACGTCAACTACACCGTGCCCCGGATGCTGCGCCTTGCCAACATCGACAAGGCGGTCGGGGTTTTCTTCCGGGTGAACAAGGTCATGGCCGCCGGAACCGTGCGGGTCACCGACGCCGCCGGCGCCGAGGTCGCCGCCTTCCGCCGCCAGCACATGGCCCCCGGCGAGATGGAGCAGATCCAGCTGCCGAAGGTGCTGCTGGAGAAGGCCGCCGGGCCCATCACCATTTCTGTCGAGGAGGCGAGCGAATAATGGCAATCCGCAAGATGATCTGCATCACCTGCCCGCGCGGCTGCCACCTCGAGGTCGACACCGAGACCCTTGAGGTGAAGGGCAACACCTGCCCCAAGGGGGCGGAGTACGGCCGCAACGAGATCACCGACCCGCGCCGGGTCCTGACCTCCACCGTCCGGCTTGAGGGGGCGCCCGGGGCCTGCCGGCTGCCGGTCAAGACCGCCGGGCCGATTCCCAAGGGGCTGCTGTTCAAGGCGATGGACGCCCTCAATGCGGTCACCGTCACCGCGCCGGTCGCGGTCGGACAGGTGGTCATCCACGACCTGCTGGGCACCGGGGTCGATCTGGTCGCCTGCAAACAGTTTTAACCATTTCAAAGGGCGCATTCCGGATGCGCCTTTTTTTGTTCCGCTTGAAGCGCCGCGCCGGCGGCGGTATAATGGGGATAATCTGGTTTTGGAGGGATCCGATGCGTTATCTTTCCTTTGACGAAGTGAAATCCACCCTCGGCAGGGCGCTCGGCGCGGCCGGCTTTGACCCGCAGCGGGCCGGGCAGCTGGCCGACGTCTTTGCACGCAACACGCTGGAGGGGGTAGCCTCGCACGGGGTCAACCGGTTTCCCCGGTTTCTCGCCGACCTCGAGCGGGGGGTGATCGACCGGGACGCGCGGCCCGAGACGGTCGCGGCGCTGGGCGGCATGGAGGTCTGGGACGGCCATTTCGGCCCCGGCCCGCTGATCGCCGGGGCGGCGATGGACCGGGCGATCGCGCTCTGCCACACCCACGGCATCGCCTGTGTGGCGGTGCGTAACGCGAATCATTGGCTGCGGCCGGGCCGGTACGGCTGGCAGGCGGCCGAGGCGGGGGTCGCGGCGCTGCTCTTCACCAACACCTCCCCCAACATGCCCGCCTGGGGCGCGCAGGACGCCCGGCTGGGCAACAACCCCCTCGTCCTCGCGATCCCCCGCGAAAAGGGGCCGGTGGTGGTGGACCTCGCGATGAGCCAGTTCGCCTACGGCAAGCTCGAGCTGGCCTCCCTCGCCGGTGAACCGCTGCCGATTCCCGGCGGCTATGACCGCGCGCCGGCGCGCTGACCACCGACCCCGGCGAGATCCTCGCCACCCAGCGGATCCTCCCGGCCGGCTACTGGAAGGGCTCGGCCCTCTCGATCGGGCTCGATCTGATGGCCGCCGCCCTCTCGATGGGCCGCACCGTCAGCGCGATCGGCGCTGATCCGCGCCCCGAACGGGGGCTCTCCCAGGTCTTTGTCGCGATGGATTTCCGCGCGCTGCTGCCCGCGGGCGAGGTCGACCGGTTGCTCGACGCGGCGATCGACGATCTGCTCGCCTCCACCCCGGTTGAGGGCGGCGCGCCGATTCATTACCCCGGCCAGAAGCGGGAGAAGACCATCCGGCGCAACCTCGCACAGGGGCTGCCGGTCAATGAACAGACCTGGGACAAGATTCTCGGCTGGCTGGACCAGCACACACAGGAGGGAGCAGAATGATCCGAAAAGCAACGGCGGCGGATCTGCCCGAGATCCTGCGGATCTATGCGGCGGCCCGCGCCTATATGAAGGCCAGCGGCAACCCCACCCAATGGGGGGATCATCACCCGGCGCAGCCGCTGCTGGAGGAGGATATCCGGCTGGGACGGCTGTATGTCGAGGAGGACGGCGGGCTGCACGGGGTCTTTGCGCTGCTGTTCGGGGACGACCCGACCTATGCCGTCATCGAGGGGGGCAGCTGGCTCAGCGACGCGCCCTATGCCACCATCCACCGGATCGCCGCCGACGGACAGCGTCCCGGCTTCTTCCCCCGCGCGCTGCGCTACTGTCTGGGCCTTTGCGGCAACCTGCGGATCGACACCCACGCCGACAACCGCACGATGCAGCACCAGATCGAAAAATGCCATTTTGTCCGCTGCGGCATCATCTATGTCGAGGACGGCAGCCCCCGGATCGCCTACCAGTACGCTGCGCCGGAGGAAAACGGTGGTTTTGCTTGACCTGACCGGGGAAAGCTGATATAATATATAAGCGCCTGTATCAGGCGCTTTGATCCGGAGCGGTATCGAAGTGGTCATAACGGGACTGACTCGAAATCATGTTTCCACTTTGGAAGTCCAAACTGCTGAAAAGCCAGTAACCATGCGGGTTTGCTGGTAAGTTCAAATCGTGAATTGGGGTCTGTTCTATCCTGTTGTTCTTCCCGATTTCCACGGCTTGAATTTTGCGGGAAAATGGCTATAATGAGAGCAGCCATCTGACAGCCACTTTGAGAAGTGTGTTTTGGGGTTCCGTGGTTACCGCTATCGTCCCTGATTTACCTTCATCATCCAAGTTGGTGTAATGATTCGAAATCAGGTTTCCTATGCGGAGTGCCAAACGGCTGAAACCCTTGGAACCATGCGGGTTCCAGCCGAGTTCAAATTGAATAATGTTGCTTGTTCTATCCTGTTGTTCTTC